>WFOS01000097.1 GCA_015487975.1 Ardenticatena sp. | reverse complement strand
GTGCAAACCCCGGGTGTCTACACCCTGCCGCCGCAAAGCCGCATTGCCGATGCGGTCGCTGCCGCAGGTGGCGTTTTGCCCGATGCCGCCCCCGAAGCCATCAATCTGGCGTTGCCACTTGTGGATGGCATGCACATTCACGTGCCCGCGCAGGAAGAAGCCGACGCGCCGCCTCTGGTCAGCAGTGGCAGAAACGGTGCTGCGGCCGAGGGGCAGGCGCGTGTCACATCGGGATTGATCAACCTGAATACAGCAACCATGGAGGAGCTAGATAGCCTGCCAGGCATTGGGCCAGCCATTGCACGGCGTATCATTGCCTATCGCGAACAACAGGGGGGCTTTCAGACCGTGGACGAGTTGAAGAATGTCAAGGGGATTGGGGAAAAGACCTTTGCCGACATTGCCCCTCTGGTCACCGTAGGGCCATGAGCCTCAGCGACACAATGCGTCACCAACCACCCGCACCAGCAATGCATCTTCTTCGGGGCGTATCGTGCGTGGGTCCAGCAGCAGGCACCCATCTTCGATACGGGCAATCACGGGCGGGGTGGTCTGGCGAAGTCGTGCGGCATCTTGCTGCGGGTGTGATGATGGCAGGCGTACCACCCATGTTGGCAACGTTTGCCCCGGCAGAGATCCACCCCCAATTGCCGAACGGCTTTCCACGACATCGGCACGTATTCCCTGGCGTCGCCATGCCCCCACCCATGCTTCGGCACGCTGACGGAGCGTTTCGGGCGGTGTGGCAATCATCTGCCAGATGGGAAGTTCATCCACAGCCGTACCGCGTTGGTACGCGCGGAGCGTGGCATCCAGCGCCGCGAGCGTCGTTTTGTCTACGCGGAATGCCCGCATGAGGGGATGCCGCTTGATCGCTTCGATGACATCGCGCCGCCCAACGATGCACCCCGCTTGTGGCCCGCCGAGTAGTTTGTCGCCGCTGAAACAGACCACATCGGCGCCGTCGGCAATGCTCTCCTGAGGGCGTGGTTCGGGTGCCAGCCCAAAGGTGGTGGTATCGAGCAGCGCTCCACTTCCCAGGTCGTCCCCCACCAGAAGCCCGTACCGCCGTGCCAGAGCAACCAACTCCTTCAGCGTGGGTTGGTGTACGAACCCCTCGATGCGGAAATTGCTGGTGTGCACACGCAAAATCATGGCCGTCTGTTCTGGCGTTATGGCGGCTTCGTAATCGCGTGCATAGGTGCGGTTCGTCGTTCCCACTTCGCGCAGAGACGCTCCGCTTTGTGTCATAATGTCGGGAATGCGGAAGCCGCCGCCAATTTCTACCAGATGTGCTCGTGAAATCAGCACATCGCGCCCAGCTGCGTGTGTGGCGAGAATGAGCACCAACGCCGCCGCATTGTTGTTGGCCACAAGCCCTGCTTCTGCGCCTGTCAATTCCGCCAGCAGGTCGCCAACATGCGTATAGCGCGAGCCACGTTTCCCCGCAGCAAGGTCGTATTCGAGTGTGCTGTACCCCTCGCCAATGGCACGAATAGCCTCGAGGGCTGCATGGCTCAGAGGAGCCCGCCCCAGATTGGTATGGATGATGACGCCTGTGGCGTTGAGCACAGGGCGAAGGGAAGGCAACAGACGTTCATGGAGGCGCTCGATGATGCGCGGCGCTAGTGCCGCTGGCGACAGGTCGAAGGCTGCACCCGCCAGTATCTCTGCGCGGATGGTATCGAGTGTTTCGCGTATCGTGGCAACCACCGGCGTGCGTCCAAATGCCAGCACCGCCTCTTGCAGCATGGGCGTCTGCAACAGGCGGTCTACTGACGGAATCTGACGGAGGCGTTCTGTGTTGCTCATTGGTACAGTGTTGGATTGCTTAGCGTGCTAGCAACTCGACCTGACTCACGTAAGATTCATAATCCCAGCCACTGGCGTAGATGCTGATAGTGGTGATGGAAGCGGCGTTTTGCAATTCTTCCTGCAAATTTTCGAAAACGATTGGCACCCACGTGTCGCGCGGAATACGTTGGCCAAACTCGTTGACGTAGAACCCAGCCTCGTTCTGGTAATAGAACCCGCGCACCCAATGGTTGTCGTTGCCGTACACATCCTTGTAATCAATGCGCACCATCAGCGGAAACTCGGAACTCAGTTGCCCTCCCCCACTTAGTGATTGATGGATGATTTTGACGTCGAACGCCAAATGCAGCGATTCATACAACCCCAGATATCGGTTGAGTGTTTGGCGAATACCTGTTTCGCCGTGGTTGTTGCCGCTGTTTGTGCGTTTGAACTGCACCACGCGCCGCCCATCCAGCAACATCACCGCGGCGGTCCCATCCACTGTGCCGCCATCGCCCCCCTGGTCGTTGTATACCACCCAGCCTTCGGCCAAAACACCTTGCGTGATGGGTGTGGCGGTCGTCGGGTTGGCAAAATCACCATTGACAATGAGATTGCGCTCGGCTGGCAGGGGGGGACTGGCAATACCACTCAACCCGACACTGGTGCGCTCGCCACTTTCGATGCGAACGGCTTCGCCGGCCGAGCCATGGACAGAGGCGACCCCACTGCGGGCAACCACGTTCGTTTCCTCGGTCGAGACTTCGATGCTGTAACTTCCCGCTTCCAGAGCAGCCACCGCATGCGGAGTTTTGACCTGCACCACCGTTTCACGCAACAGCGGCGGCGCAAGGTTCAGGCGCACTTGCCCACGCGACACCGCCAGCACAATCTCATTGGGGTTGGGACTGCGCTCGAAGCGGGGTTTGCGCATCCGTTCGATGACGACTTCGCTGTATGGGAATACCAACAGTGTGCTGCCATCGAAAAAGTTGACTTCGGCAATGTCCTCACGATCGGTCAAGATGCGCCAGCCTTCTTGCACCCCATCACGGCGTTCACCTTCGGGCACCGCAACCGTGGTGTTGGTGTGGCTTTCTTGTACGACGGGCTTGCCCGCACTGCCTTTTACGATGGCGAGCTGTGGGCGTGTGGCTGCATGCATGTACCAGCGTACACTCAGCGGAATGCCAACTGCCAACGTGCAGAAAATGGCAAACGCCGTGAGCAAGATAATCCAGGCCAATCGCTCACGGCTCATGGCTGGCTGTGGGCTGTCAAGCGATGGATACAACGCTCTTTCCCGATTCATTGTTCGACCCTCCAACGGGGTTGATTATAGCACGAGGGCGAACAAGCGCGGAACGGCACGTTTCATCAACCACACAATCAAAAAGCCCCTTCGGAGGGGCTTGGGTTCAAGGCTGTGTTGCTAGGTACCGCCAGATGCTGATGGCTGCTTTGACGCCATCGCCAAGCGCGATGGGCACCTGTTCGATATACGTGTCGGTCACATCACCCGCAGCAAACACGCCAGGCACACTGGCACGCCCTTGCTTGTCGATGATGATATGCCCATCTTCATCGCATTCCACCAAATGGCGTACCATGTCGCTGTTGGGACGCACGCCCAACATGATGAAGACCCCTTCCACCTCGAGATGGCGAGCCACACCTTGTGGGTTGGTCAGATCGATCCCTGTGACGAACTGGTCGCCCACAATGCGTTCCACGGTCCAGTACGTGAAGACATTGACATTCTTCAATGGCTTGATAGCGGACGCCAGTGGATGCTTCATCCAGGTCTCATTGCCGACGATGAGATAGACTTTGTGTGCCAGATGCGACAACTCAATGGCGGCTTGCAATGCACGTTCACCTTGTCCTACCACCGCTACATCACGTCCGTGGAAGAAAGGCGCATGGCTGATAGCCGAATACGAAACACCCCGCCCCCAAAACTCATCCTCGCCTGGCACGAACAATTTTTGTGGGCTGGCCCCCGTCGCCACAAGAACCGCCCGCGCGGTCACAGTATCCCCATCTGAAAGATGCAGGCGGAAAGAGGGCGGCACGTGCTCCACGTGTTCAACCAGCCGAGAATCGGAACGCCCCAGGTGGGCATGTACATAGGCCTGAAACTGGTGGACCAACTCAGCCCCCCACACGGTCTCCACATGGGGAATGCCCCGCAGAGCAAACCGATACGAAACCTTCCCACCTCCCTCAGGCGCGAAAAGGAGGACGTCGAAGCGGGCATGTAACAGATACGTTGCGGCGGCCAGACCTGCCGGGCCGCCGCCGATGATGGCCACATCGTATTGAGCGTTCAAAAGATCCTCCATCAAGTTTCAGGGTTGGTTAGACCTCTGTGTTCCCGTGTTTGACAATCAACACAGGGACAGGCGATTGCTGAATCAACTTGTGCCCCACGCTCCCCAGGGCAAGGGCGGCCAGTTCCCCGAGCCCGCGGCTCCCGATCACAATCAGATCGGCTTTGTGGGCTTCGACTGCGCTGAGCAGGGCGCTCGCCGCAGGCCCTTCCAACAAATCGGTTTCAGCGACAATGCCTTCGGGCAACGCTTTGACTGTCTCTTCCAGCACTTTCTCGCCGTATGTCAACGCCTTTTCCACCGCGTTCTCGAACATCTCATTGCCCAGATAGCGGGGCACAGGCTCATAGGCATGCACCAGCACAAGATCGGCACCGTATTTCTGCGCCAGATCAGCGGCGACTTTGGCAGCATACCGACTGCGGTCACTTTCATCTACCCCAACCACAATAGTCTTGAACATGGCAGCCTCCTTTGGCATATTCGATTGGTGTGGGCAGGAACAACGTCTTCGTCATTCCATCTTCATTATATCGGGAACAGTGGGTATTTAGTAGTGAATTTTGTCACAAATTTGATGCTTTATGCTTCGATGATCCTCGTAGCAGGCGCATTGTATGAGCAAAAAGCGATTTCTTCAAGAAAAAAATACCCCGAAACCTGCTGATGCATTGGGTCGAAGTGCATCGACAACGTGGAAAGTGAGGTCGCGAAGTTTCTGCAATGGCGGCTTGACAAAAAAGGCGCTTTGTTCATAATAAAGCCTTGTCAGACGGGGCTCATTCCCCACTCATGCACGTTGACAACATGGGTCGCTAACTCAATTGGCAGAGTACCTGCCTTTTAAGCAGGGAGTTCAGGGTTCGAGTCCCTGGCGACCCACTTGCCCGCAGGGTGTACGCCCTCGGATGCAAGCAAGGGGTCCGTCGCTGTTCTGCGTATGCAGGGCAGAGGAACTTCCCGACTCCCCGCCCCAGCTGTCCAGGCTGGGAAGGCCACCCACCGAAACAGGAAGGTGGGGCACCGTCGCGGTAACGCGGCGGTGACGCAAGACGGCAACAGAGAGGAGTCCCGCCGATGGCCGCTTGATGCGGCACAGGTAAGGGGTGAAAGGGTGGGGTAAGAGCCCACCGGCGTCGGCAGTAATGTCGGCGGCCAGGCGACTGCGCTGGCTGATGGGGAGCAAGGCGGGTGGGGCAGGCTCGCAGATGTGGGTTTGCTCCCGCCGCAGCGGCGACCGTGAGGGTGGGTAACACCCACCAAACGAGGAGCCGCCTCCGCTGCAAGGCGGAGAGACAGATGACGGACACACCGCTTCGGCGGTGGAACAGAATCGGGAGTACACCTGCTTGCAATGCCTGAGGGCGATCGAAAATCTCGTGGGCCCGTAGCTCAATTGGGAGAGCACTTGGTTTGCATCCAAGGGGTTGCAGGTTCGAGTCCTGTCGGGTCCACCTGTGGGTGTTCCTGCTGGAATGCGGGCAAGTAGCTCAATCGGTTAGAGCACTTGGCTTACATCCAAGAGGTTGGGGGTTCGAGTCCCTCCTTGCCCATTGAGCTGATAAGGGCAAGCGTGGGCCCTTAGCTCAGCGGTTAGAGCGGCCGGCTCATAACCGGTTGGTCGCTGGTTCGAATCCAGCAGGGCCCATTGACAAATGAGATGTTGTGCGCGTGGCGGCCATAGCTCAAAGGCAGAGCACCTGGTTGTGGCCCAGGAGGTTGTGGGTTCGAGCCCCACTGGTCGCCCTTGTGTCGGGGCGTGGCGCAGCCCGGAAGCGCGCTTGCATGGGGTGCAAGAGGTCGGAGGTTCAAATCCTCTCGCCCCGACCACGAAAAGCCCGAGGAAATCCTCGGGCTTTTTGCTTTTGTCGCGTTGTGTGGATGATGGTACTCTACTGCGCGCCAACCGATGGTGATGAAGGAGGATGTTTATGTCTATTCAACCCGATTCCTGGATTCGCAAGATGGCGCTGGAACATGGTATGATCGAGCCATTTGTGGACCACCAGGTGCGAGAAGGCGTCATCAGCTATGGGTTGAGTTCATTTGGGTACGATATTCGCATTGCTGACGAGTTTTTGATTTTCACCCCCAATCCCTACAACACGGTGGTAGACCCGAAAGAGATCGACAAGCGTGCTTTTACGCGCTTTCAGGGTGAGGTATGCGTGATTCCACCTAATTCATATGCGCTGGCACGTTCTGTGGAATATTTTCGGATTCCCGAGGATGTGATTTGTGTGGTATTGGGCAAGTCCACCTATGCCCGTTCCGGCATCATTGTAAATGTCACACCAGGCGAACCGGGGTGGGAAGGGCATTGGACGATCGAAATTAGCAACGCGACACCGCTGCCTGCCAAAATTTACGCCAATGAAGGGATTGCACAGGTGCTCTTCTTGCGTGGGGAACGCCCACAGACGACGTATGCCGACAAACATGGCAAGTACCAGGGGCAGCGTGGTATTACCCTGCCGCGTTTGTAGCCATGAATGAGCGTGTGTACCCCTCGCTTCCACGGGTTGCCGTGGGCGTGGTGATTTTACGTGAAGCGTCCCCTCTGCCCGAAGTCTTGCTTGTGCGGCGAGGAAAGCCCCCCATGCAGGGGTATTGGTCTCTGCCGGGGGGGGCGGTTGAGTTGGGCGAATCGCTGGCTGAAGCAGCCACGCGGGAGGCGTTTGAAGAAACTGGGCTGAGGGTACACGTGGGCCCTGTATTGACGGCTGTGGACGCCATTCACCATGATGACGCCGGCCGCGTCCAATACCATTTTGTCATTGTGGACCTGGTGGCATTTGTTTCCCGGTCGGCGGTGGCACTCCCTGCTGATGATGCCGATGCGATTGCATGGGTGTCCGCAGACCGTCTGAGCGAGGTGCATCCATTGACGCCCCAAGTGCCCCGTGTCGTCGATCTGGCATTGACGTGGATGCAACGGGGGGTGCTGACACCCCCGTGGAGTTTGTAAGTTTGCTTGGCTATGTTTATAATCGCCTGCCTATGAGCGAAGATTTGGTGCGAATTGCCCTCAATGCCCAATTGCTGAACCTTGATACGTCGTACCGTAGCGCTGGTATTTCGAACTATATTTACGGTTTGCTACGCCATTTGCCAGCACAAGACGGACATTTTCAATACTACGTGCATACTGGAGAGGCTGCGGCTGTTATACCTGGCATGCAGCGCTTCTTGACAACATCGCATACGAAGCGGCCGCTGGCACGCATCATGTGGGAACAGATCGTCTGGCCGCTGGCCTTACAGCGTTTGCAGCCCGATCTTGTGCATGGGTTGGCCTATGTGTTGCCGCTCGCGTATGGTGGTACGAGCATTGTGACGGTGTACGATTTGACGTTTCTGCACGTGCCAATGGCATTTCGTGCGCCAAATCGTCTCTATTTACAAACAATGACACGTATTGCAGTACGTCGTGCAGCGCATGTGTGTGCCATTTCCGAAAGCACGCGGCGCGATATCGTAAAGACGCTGGGTGTGTCGGCTTCAGCCGTGAGTATCGTCTATCCGGGAGTGGATGCGCGCTTTCGCCCGGCATCACCGGAGGCCGTGGAGGCTTTTCGACGCCGACAAGGCTTGCCAGAGCGCTATTTGCTCTATCTAGGGACGCTCGAACCACGCAAGAACATTACCACGCTGGTGCGAGCCTATGCGCGGCTCGCGGCTCGCGACCCCCGGGCGCCGTCGTTGGTGTTGGCTGGCGCAAAGGGGTGGTATTACGAGGAGATTTTTGCCGAGGTTGAACGCCTGGGACTGAAAGATCGAGTGATTTTTCCGGGGTATGTACCGGTCGAAGAACAGGCGCTCTGGTACAGTGGTGCGGAGGCGTTTGTCTATCCAAGCCGCTATGAGGGCTTTGGGATGCCTGTTGCTGAAGCAATGGCATGTGGGACACCTGTCATTGCAAGTACCGCTTCCAGTTTGCCAGAAGTGGTGGGGGATGCCGGCTTGTTGGTGCCACCTGACGACGAAGACGCTTGGGCCGACGCGCTAGCGCATGTTCTGGCAAACAACAGCGTGCGCGACGCCTTAAGCGCCGCAGGCCGGAAGCAAGCTGCTCGATTTTCATGGGAGGCGGCAGCACAGGCACAGGTGCGCGTCTATCGGCAATATGCGCGACGCTAAGGAGGGGGCGAGTATGAGCCGAAAATCTTCCATCAATCCCTGGCTTGTGCGCTTGGGAATGATGGCGTTGGATGCGCTGCTCATCAATGTGGCTTTTTTTGCAGCCTATTACATGCGCTACGTGCTAGAGTGGGGACGTCCAGTCGACCCCGCCTATCAGGTCCCATATAGCCAATATTTGCTGGTTGCGCTCGTGTATACGTCGCTGGCCTTGCTGACGTTTGCTGTGGAAGGGTTGTACCATCGTCGTCGGACGGCTTCCTTGCTCGAAGAGCTGTATGCAATTTTCAATGGTACCACCACGGCTGTGGTGTTGATGATTGCTGTCTTCTTCTTCTATCGCCCGCAATTCTATTCGCGCCTGATTTTCGTCTATGCGGCGCTTTTGACGATGGGATTGCTGGGGGCGGCGCGTCTTGTCGAGCGAATCGTCCTTCACCAATTGCGCAAACGTGGTATCGGTGTCGCCCGCTTACTGATTGTTGGAGGGGGCGAAACGGGTCGGACGCTGATGCGCCACATTATGGCACACCCCGAATTGGGATATGAGATCGTGGGCTTTGTGGATGACGACCCGCAGCGCCTGCAACACATTGGGCGTTTCAAACCGCTGGGGGCCACCGATGAGTTGCCGCGTCTGGTCGAGGAGTTGCAGGTCGATGAAGTCATCATCACCCTGCCGTGGCAGTACCATCGCAAAATCATGCGCATTTTAGCGCAGTGCGAACGCCAGAATGTGCGCAGTCGTATTGTTCCCGACATGTTCCAGCTAAGTTTGAGCCATGTGGACTTCGACGATATCAAGGGCATTCCGATTATCGGTATCAAAGAACCATCGCTGCATGGCTGGCGCTTTACGGTGAAGCGACTGATGGATGTGGTACTGTCGGTGGTCTTGCTTGTTCTTTCGGCACCATTGATGGCATTGATTGCCTTGCTCGTCAAACTGGATTCACCTGGCCCCGTGCTCTTCAAACAGACGCGGGTAGGGCGCTTTGGTAAGCCGTTTACCATGTACAAATTCCGCACGATGTACGTCAATGCGGAAGAAATGTTGGAAAAGCTGAAGCAGTACAACGAAGCAGATGGCCCGCTTTTCAAAATGCGCAACGACCCCCGCCGTACCCGTGTGGGGCGCTGGTTGCGTAAATTCAGCCTGGATGAGTTGCCCCAGTTGTGGAATGTGCTCAAGGGCGATATGAGCCTGGTAGGGCCGCGGCCAGGTTTGCCAAGTGAAGTGGAGCAATACGAACCGTGGCACCGCAAGCGTCTGGAAGTGCCCCCTGGGCTGACGGGCTTGTGGCAGACCAGTGGGCGCAGCGATGTTTCATTCGATGAAATGTGCCTGCTCGATATCTATTACGCCGAACATTGGTCGCCCTTGCTGGATGCGATTATCTGTTTGAAAACGATTCCTGCTGTGCTGACAGGGCGTGGTGCGTACTGAAAAGAAGATGCGTCTTTCCCAAGCGGTACGCGCGATGTACCGCTTTTTGTTTTTGTAAGAGGCCATAGTAGGAGAATTGATGACACCACGTCCTCTGTTTCTCATGACGATGTCGTTGCTCCATTGCGTGCAAAAACGCCACCCGTGTGGGATAGCGTGTCAAGAAGGCTGCCCATGTGGCTACATGCCCAGCCACTTGCGGAAACGTCGCCACCATCGTTCTCCTGTCGACGATGGTTTTTGCCCGCAGACCTGTCCATCAGAGCCACTGATGGCGACGATGAAGGGCGTCGCATGCCCCCCCACCTGGTAGCGCGAGATCCAGAACGGCGCCAGGAGCAGTTTGAACGCTTCTACCTGGACCCGGCTGGAATCAGTGCGAAACCCCTCGATCCTGGAAAAAGGCGTGCTGACGTTGACCTTGCGTTTCAGGCGTTAGCGTTCGTTCGCCACGACAAGTGCGCGGGCAACGATTGAAGCATCGGCGGGTGAAAGCGTGTACATTTCGGCTGGCCAGCCAGCCAGATATGCTGGCGCAAATGGGCGTACATCGTGCAGATCGAATGTGCGCACGCAGGCTGCAATATCCGCAGGAAGTGAATGGGTAGCGAGCACCGGAATGTCATCCGCCAGCACTGCCCACTCGTTGCGTACTGTTTCGAGCGCGTTCATGTTCTCCCACCACGCATCGTTATCGTCATTGCGGCGGACAATCTGATACGTGTAGACAAGCACACCACCAATATCGAATGTCCAAATGGGCAAATAGGCACCGCGTGGGGGTGCCAGATACTGAACGTTGCCAATGTGTTCTTTGTCGAGCCAGTGGTGAATGGCGGCTTCCGCCTCTTCAGCGGAAAGGCGCATAGGGATGATGCCCTCAGGTGGAATGAGGTCGCGAGTTTCTTCCATTTCTGCCACATACGTCGAATCGCAGTAGGGGCAAGTGAATGCCACAGAAGCGGTTTCTGACAGATACGTCGCGCCACATGTCTGGCACGAAAACGTGCGTGTGCGAGTGGCAGCGTTGTGTCCGCGTCGTGTCATCAGGTCGAGCAAGAAATCGCGCTCTTCGATGGCAGCGCCTTCCTCCATTGCCTGGAGCAGTGAAACCGTATGGTCACAATAGGCACAGTGCAGCTTTGTGCCTTTCGGCAGGAAAGTCAACTGGCCGCCACACTGTACACAGACGAAGCGGCGTACATTGGTGGCTTCTGGTTCTTGTGGGACTTGTCGAGGAAGGGCATTGGGGTCAATGACCTCGTCAGGGTTGACACGCCCTTCCAGGAGTGCAAGGGCACGCCGTGCTTCAGGATGCCAGGGATCTAGTGTGAGCACTTCGTGAAGGTAGCGGCGCTGTTCGTCGGGATTTTGTTGAATAGTAGCGAGCCAGTAAAAGACTTCCACACGCTGTTCGCGTGTGATATCACGCATGAGCAACCATTCCAACAGAAAGCGGGCTTCGCCGTGGTCGCCTGCTTTGGCGGCACCAATGGCTCGCTGCAACAAGATGCGGTTGGTATCGTCGGTGGCACGCATCGCTTTGGGCTCCTTGTGTACCCAACATTGTACGTCGAACGTACAGGATCGTCCAGCCTTCTTTTGTGCTTGCCTCTCGAGGTCAGGCGGGGTGTGTTTGTATCCCTCGCTGCGCTGGCGCCGTCGGTCTGGAAACAGACGGGTAAATGGACGCCAACATGCTCTCAGCGCGTCCTGGTTTCGGGCGCCACACCGTCACGCCGTTGCTGATGATCTTGGGGCGGGGAGAACGGGATTGGAGCGCTGGGCCTATGCCGTACTGGTGTTGGCCGCTTATCGCGCGTGGGGGCTCACGAGGGGAC
>WFOS01000096.1 GCA_015487975.1 Ardenticatena sp. | reverse complement strand
GGAAGGTGTCGCACGACGAGATCGTACACGAAGGCGTAGCGCCATGCCCCAGCCGCAGCAATGCCGATGGGCATGATGAGCAAGCGGCGTTGGGCTTCTGTGCGCGCACGGTCGAAGGGGCTGCCTCCTTGCGCGTGGCGCTGTGTGTCGAAATGTGTTCCACCAGTGCACGGGCTTCGCGCGACAACAGGCCGTGCGCAGGTGCGACGCATCTGGGAGATGCGTCGCACCTGCCGTGGTCCAGCGCTATGATGACCCAAGCGCCGGCCTCTGGCTCACCCCCGAGCCCTTGGTGCCGCTTTCGGTATGCCTTCGTCTACGCCAACCCCGTCTTGGGTGGATGCGTATGGATGGCAAGTCTGCGAGGAGCGCTCAGCCCCAGAATACCACACCAAAGCGTGTGAACTCAAAACGTTCCCCGCCCCAGCGTGCTGAAAGCCCCCCAGAGCAGCAAGAGGGGTGGAAAAAAGGGGGCTCGCCGCCGCCCTACGAGTAGATGGCCTAACGGCCGACCAACGGATCGTCTGGGCCGATGAGGTGCGCGCGGGCTTGTATGGCCAGGCTCGACGCGTTTGGGCGCCGCGCGATGTGGTGGAGCAGGTCTTTCAAGAGAGACGTCGTCGTGTCGAAGGGCGGGGCTATCCAGACCTTGCAGCGAAGAAGCGCGCTGTCTTGGGAGATTTTGCCGCTCATCCAGAGCACATGCGACGATTGGCGTATTGGCCCTGGACGTCCGAAACAGTTCGAACGCTCTCTTGGAACACGATTTTACCGTGAGCAATTGGTATTACAAGGCTGCTTCCATCGCTGTGCCTATCACACCATCGAAGAGTTGGCGTTCGACGAGCCTGGCCACTTCATGCCAGAGGTCTTCTGGGCGTTCCACCCGTCTCTCGGATGACGCCACAGGCGGCAACAGCGTATGCACCATTTGCAACAGCGCGTCTGAAAAGGTAGCGGGAAGCTGCGCACGCAGATGCGCAGCCCGTGTATACACCGGATCACGGGCTTCATGTTCTAAAACCGCCAGCGCTATCAACACCGCCAGCCATCGATCGGTTGTATCCTGGCAGGTTCGAAAGCCATCAGAGGAAACGAACAGGAACAACCCTGGCACAAGTTCGCGCCAGCGTCGTTGCAGAGCCAGCACCAGCAAATAATGCAGAAACACGGAAAGCCACACCGAACCCTTAGACGTCCTGCTAGCATGTTCCAACGCCTGGGCATAGAATCCTTCAGCCTGCTCATCATCATGCCAAAGCAGAAACGTCATAGCGGCAACATCATACAGCCGAATGAGGTCGCTCACGCTTCCGATTCGTTCCACATAGGGAATCGCTTGCAATCCCCACTCACGCGAGGGGAGAATGTAACCATACTTTCGGTGGTACGTATGCAGCCATACCGCCACGCGAGCCACAAGAGAAGGCGCGGCATGCTGCAACGCAATCGCCATGGCTTGTTGTGCCAGGTGCGACGACTCATCCGTGCCTTTGTTGATATCAGATTGCAACAGCAAAAGTCGCGCCCGGGTGTCAGGCCACGTTTCCGCGTGGGGGCTGATCCGTTCCAGGATACGTTGCCGCTGTTGGTCGGCGCCCATGGCATGTAGGGCTTCGGCGCGTGAAACCAGGGCATCTTCCAGCAAAGTGCCTTGCAACGAAAGCGTGGCTTCTTTCAGGAGTGCCAGCGCTGTCTCAGGGTGAGAGACTTGCATCAACAGGCGTGCCTGCCAGGCAAGGAGATGCGCCCGTGCCTGCGAAGAGGTTACGCGCTCCACCGCACGCGCCAAAACAGCAACGCCCTCGCTTGCATTGCCTGTCAGCAAAAACCAGCGTGCCACCTGCTCGACGAGATGGCCCATCCCCTGCGCATCCAGCCAGTCAACGTGAAAAAGCAACCATTTCCAAAAAGGAGCATCACGCTGCATCACCTGCGCCCACGCCGGCACAGCATCAGTATCGTGAGGGTAGGCGGGAAGCGCTTCGATAGCACGGCGAGCTATCGAACGCAAAGCCTCTTCTTGCAAAGCAGGGGGGTATTGCTTCTGCACATACGTTCGAAACAGTTGCGGCATGGTCAGACGTTCGTCGAAAGTCTGCAAGAAGGCATGGTCGATCAAGGCCGAGAGAAAAAAAGGCGTAGCCTGGGTGCATACCTGTGCCAGATTGAAAGAGACAGGGACGGGCAGAGCCGCGAGCAGGCGCAAATACTCATGTTCCTCGGGGGAAAACTGCTGCCAAAGAAATGTCAGCACGGGGATTTCGATAATGGTATGCAACTGTTCGCATGTTTGCAGCATTGCCTGCCATTCATCGGGCGTGTGAAAATCAACCCACCTCGCCAGCAACCGAATCAGCATGGGGATGCCATGCGTGCACGCCACAATCTCGCGCCAGAGTTGCCAGTCATTCCCAAACGCAAAGTGGGAATAGGCGCGCCGTGCTTCGTGAATGAAGAGCAAGACGGATTCGAAACGGTCGATCTCTTGAAGCGTTTCGCCTTCTTCGGGCACGCTCAACGGGTTGACCGGGAATACCACTGCATCGGCATCTAGCGGGGTGCGACCTGTCGTCAGCACACGGACATGTGCTGACCTGGTGAGCAGCTGTGTTAGGAACGAGGCACCATCCTCGATATCGTCAATCCCATCGAGCACAATGAGCCACTCATACCCCGCCAGTGCCTGCTCGACCTGTCGCCAGATATCCCCTCTTTCTGGTCGAATGCCCAGCGCATGAAGCAAAGCATAGGGCAAAAGCGTGGCGTCTAGCCATTCGTGCACCGCTAGAAAAAGCAGACGCCATTTTGAGCGGGCAGCTATTTCGCCAGCCAATTGCACCGCCAGGCGCGTCTTCCCGACACCAGTACGCCCCACAAGCGCAACCAGACGATGATTCTGGATATGGCGAGTCAGTTGGTTGAGTTCTTCGGCACGCCCAACAAATGTTTCTCGCCAGAGAGGCGGGGTACTTGGGAGTGGTGGCGTGAAAAACATTTGCATGAGGGGAGAATCGGCAGTCAACGCAGGAATATAGGGTGAAACAATCCAATGCTGTCCATTGAATACCAGCAGGCCATGTGTTTGCAAGCGTTTCAAAATGGCATACGCTACGGCAGGTTTTCCATCGCTTTGGTGAAAGAGCCACTCAACGAACGCCGGGTCAGGTTCGTGCAGAAGCGTGTGTCGCAACCAAACAGCCAGCCCAGCACGTGAAAAAGGTCCCAACGTGACCATTTCATGTGCACGCGCACGTTGTTCCAAGGGGCGCAGCTGTTGTGCTTCTGGAGCATATGCGACAACAATCTGAGGGATATCGCTCTCGAAGAGGGCAATCAACGATCGCACAGAGCCAGAATCGAGGGTATCGGCGCCATCGATCGTGATAAAAAGCCCCTGAGACTCTTTATCAGCAACATACGCCTGTATCACTTCGGCCACATAATGCCGCCCAAGAAAGGTGTTTGCCAACTTGGGGATACGTTGTTGTGCTGAGAGAAAAGCGCCATAGACACGCAACATCCGCGCTTCGTTTGCTTTGAGGTGCAAGGGCGTAAACCCATACAACCGCGCTCGCTTGGAAAGTTCCTGCAAAAAGCGTGTTTGCCCGCACCCGCGATCGCCATGCACCACGAGAACGCCCCGTTTTGCCCGATGCATCGTTTCCAAAAATGCCAGGAACGTTTGCATGTGCGCATCGCGTTCGATCAAACGCCCACTGGCGAAAAACTGCGCCTGAGATGAGCCCCTTGTTGTTATGCGCGTGTGGCCAATCAAGCGCCCACGCCCTTGTCGTTTGGCTTCATAATGGCGGTTATCTGCAACTTGCAATAACGATTCAACGGTGACAGCATCTTCGGGAAACAACGCTACCCCAATGCTGACGGAGATCGAAAGCGGCGACGTCCCAGCAAACGGAGTGTCTGCAATGACTGACAACATGCGCTCACCTAGTGCCAAGGCCTCATCGCGCGAAAGATGTTCCGCCACGACAACGAACTCGTCGCCACCGTAACGGCACAAAATATCGCCTTTGCGCAACACGCGACGAATACGATCGGCGAACTCTCGCAAGATTTCATCGCCGCGTGCATGTCCAAAGGAATCATTGATCACCTTGAAATGATCGATGTCCATCAAAAAAAGAGCCAGTGGTATGCCAGCTTTTTTGCATGCTTCAAGACGCTGAGGAAAAACGCTTTGCAAAAATGTGCGCGTATGCGCACCAGTCAATCGATCGATCACACAGGCACCTCACAGATTCATGTATGGGCGGATGTCCACAATGCCTGCAACACATCATCGAACAAATCTTCCACAGCAGGCGGAGCCATCTCAGAAGGCGCCGCATTCGCCAACACAGATTCGATGCGTGAATGCACAAGGTAAAAGGAACGAGGGTCGTTGGCGAGGGCTTGTGCCAGATGTTCCGCTAGTTGTCTCTCTCCACTCTCGGCTAACAAACGGACAACCCCCGCCAGTATTTCATTGCGCACACTCCAGGCGCAACTATCGTTTGCAAATGTCAATGAGCGATACCAGGTAAAAGCTGCTTGTGCAAAATCCCCAGCCAGGTAGTAGATATCAGCCAATGTATCCAAAGCAGCGGCTGCTGCTCGTTTATTGTGATTTTGCTCGCAATAGGCTAACACCTCTTGCATGATCGGCAGCGCTTCTTCGAGCTTTCCTTGATGATACAGAGCACTTGCCAAATTGTTCAAGGTCAAAGCCCGCTGGTAATCATTTTCAATACCATGCTGTTCGATCAATGCGAGTATCTGACGCAAGTAGCGCTCAGCGCCCTCAAAATCCTGCTTCAAAAATCGAATACCACTCAATGCCGTCATCAAACATACGCGTGCTTCGATGTGAGAAGCCGCGTAGGCTGTATTCAATAGGCGTTGTGCCAAGCGTTTGCTCTCTTCAAATAGTCCCTTCACCATCAGGCAAAAGACGCGTTCGAGGTCGATGGTAAATTGAAGCCTTTTTTTTGTCGCAGATTCGTCCGCCGTTCTGGCATGAAATGGGTGGAGCGTCTGTTCCGCTTGCTCCAAAAAGAAAAATGATTGCTCATTGTGCCCAAGGCGTTGTTCCAAAGCCCCCTTGAAACAAAAGAGTGTCGCACGTGCGATTGGCGAAAAACGCCCAGCAAGTGCCGCCTCCACAGAATGCACCAACAGACGTTGCAGGACGTCGAAACGTGCCGCACTCAACGTATACGCTAAAACAGGGTACAGCATTCTGTTCCAAAGGTCGGTCTCACCCTGGGTATATGCCCATTCCCAGGCTGCTACCAGGTTGGATATGGCGTGTTCGGAAAGCCAGCGTTGCACACGCCCGGCGGGTGATACGTTCTGTTCGACAAGGCGCAGGAAAAATTCTGCATGACGCCGCCGATACCCCTCATCTTGCTCAACAGACATCTCTTCCTGTATTGCAGCGTACAACCCGCGATTCAACATGAAATAGCCCGGTTCGATATAGTACACCACGCCACGTGCCAGCAGCGTATGCAACCAAAACGGGCTTACGCCAACGATAGCCTCCGCTTCTTGTGCAGAAAATGCCCCTTCGAAGACGCCCAACCCTTTTGTCATGTCTCGCTCGTGTTCGTTGAGCATATGTTGCCAATAGTAGAGGTTGGTTTCAGCAATACGCTTGAGAATGTCTTGTTCGGGCGTCTCTTGTCTACGAGCAGCAGAACGCGCCTGTAAAATGTCGATAAACGCCATGAGATTTTCTTGTTGGACGTACTTCACGCCCAATTTGAGCAGATCGGGAATGACGTATGTGGACTGTAAAGCCTCTCGCAACAAGCGGCGTTCGTGTGTAGAAAGGGGGATTTGGCTCACCTGCTCGAAAAATCGAACGCCATCATCAGGTTCGAGTGGTTTGACGACAAACTGGTGCCAGATGCCAGGCGCAAATAGTATATGCCCCATCTCCACGAGGATGATCGCATGTGGGAATGTACGCTCAAGCCAATTCAGCAGCGCCACGCCTTCGCTCACGGGACCATTCCAGTTTGGCACGATGACAATTCCATCGAAGGCCGATAGATCCGCTGGCCAGGAATGCCAAAATTGCTGCTGTCGCGAGGCAGCATACTGCTGCTGCACAACCGCCTGCCATAAGGAAGACGCCCCTGAAGATGGCAACGTCAGTTCGAGGCGAGGGATATCTTGTTGCTCGGCATACTCACGCGCCACCTGCATCAGGAGCATGGTTTTTCCCACGCCTTTGATCCCACTGACCACGATACGGTTGTGTACACCGACCAAAAACGCCAGTTCGCGAAATGCGTTGTGCGCGATAAACGCTTCCGTGTATTGATGCTGTCCATGCAACTGATCTGGGAAGAGAGATAATTGCCCATGATACGCCCACTCTTCGAGCACGCGCTGTACCGTGTGATCAGTAATGCGCAGGTCGTTTTTTGCTGCTCGTAGGTCTGTACGCGTATTCCCGGCCCGCAGGCGTTGTACAAAGGTCTTCACATTTTCCACGGCCCCCTGGGTTCTGTGGTAGATATGGGTATGCCACCGCTCAATGACATCCCCAAATTCTGCCAGGAGCAATTCTTTGACAGTGGGTTCATCCAGCACACGCGTGCGCACAGTCACTGCTGCGGGAAACCGGGTGGAGGTATGTTCATGTGCTCTCACAGGTGTACTTGCCATCAAGAGGCGCAGATGTGAAGGGGAGACCTGTTCAAGCAGGGATTGCAGGCGCAAGGCGCTTGCTTCATCCATATATTCGGCATCTTCGACGAGAAAGAGCAGTGGCATTTCTTGCGTATCGACCCAGGTCAGTAAATCAGAGAGTCGAAAGATCTGCGGCTGCGCCGCATGTTCCAGCAGTTGGAATAGCAACGCATAGTGTCTGTTTCGTGCCGCATGCAGCGCCCTTGCGCTGACAACACGCCAGCCCTCTTGTGTTGCCAGGCGTGCACACAAAAGCGCCAACCAATGAACGCCACTCTGGGCTATCCCCTCGATGCAAAATGATTGTGTCCATTCATGCAACAACCAGGCGTGAAAGCGGCTGATTGCCTCCTGATTGGCTTCGGTCCATGCAGATTCAAGTGCCTGCCAGAATGAAGGGCGTTCCAGTTGCGACACGACACACGCTCGCCCCGCTTGTTTGGCCTGGTAGGCCCGCTTATCTGCGGCCTGCACGACCTGGTCGCGTTCGAAGCCATCTTCTGGAAAGGTGGCGACTCCAATACTCAACGTGAGAGGTATTTCGTGCCCATCCGCGACGAAGGGGGACCTTTGTAAGACAGATAACAACCGTTCAGCCACTGAATGCGCTTCGACAGGGCTCACACCAGGCATGAGCAAAAGAAACTCGTCGCCAGCATAGCGCACGAGGATATCTTGCTGACGCACTTCGGACAGAATGACCGAAGCCACGAAGCGCAAAACGGCATCACCAATGCTGTGTCCAAAGGCATCGTTGATACTTTTGAAGTAGTCAATGTCGAGGAAGCAAATGGCAACCCTGCCATCACCAACGCGCCGACACATTTTCCACAAAGTAGGCAACGCCTGCCGCATCCATGCGCCCGTCAAGGCATCACGTTGATTCAGGAGTTTGCGCTCGAACATATGCCATGCTCGAAAAATTCTGCCCAATGCTCGGTACGGATTTCGCGACGTGTGCGGCTCACACCACGCAGCACCAGCGAGTGCGTGTGCCGCACGTAGCGGCTATACACGACTCCATCAAGCAGAGGGCCATCGGTAATACCCGTCGCAGCAAAATAGACATCGTCTGTTTTGACAATATCTGCACAGGTAAATACACGATTCAAATCCAGCCCAGCTGCCGTTACTGCTTCGTATTCTGCTCTGGTTTGTGGGGCAAGACGCCCCAACATCCCGCCTCCCATCGCGCGGACGGCACATGCCGCCAGGGTTCCTTCGACGACGCCCCCAATGCCCATGAGAACATCCACCCGATCATCTGCCAAGGCTGCCAGAATGGCACCTGCCACGTCGCCATCGCTACGCAGCATGATATGCGCCCCAGCCGCACGGATTTCAGCAATCAAATCGTGATGCCGAGGCCGGTCCAACACGAAGACAACGAGGTCGCCGACCTGCTTCCCTTTGGCACGTGCAATGAGAGCCAATGTCCAGGCAGCAGGAGCATCCAGGCATTCCGGCACCAATACCGAGGCGGCCTCGTGGTTCACGATCAGTTTTTCCATGTAGACAGCGGGGCGTGGTCGCCACATGGTTTCATAGGGGGCAAGTGCTGCAAACGAAATGGCTCCCGGCAAGCCCTGTGCCACCAGCTTGCGCCCATCAATCGGATCGGCAATCACATCCATCTTCGGGCCATCTCCGGTTCCTACACGATGACCGGTTGCCAGCGGGGATTCTTCACCGGTTTTACGTTCCTCGCCCAGTAAAATGTGGCCTTCCATCTCTACGTTGTTCAAGACATCGTACATCGCGCTGGCCGAGGCTGCATCCGGCACGACAACGTTGCCCTTTCCCATCCAGGCGCCTGCCGCCAGCGCGGCTGCCTCGGTCGCTCGCACCAGTTCCAGCCCAAAATTACGTTTCCCCGAGATCATGCTTTGATTTCCTCCACATCGGCAATGTTGAAGGCTTCTAGCAGATTGGCAGCTTCCCACGCCAGCATACCACCTTCCAGCATCGATACATCCTCATAGCCATGCTCTCGCAACAATGCAGCTGCACGGGGACTACGTCGCCCTATTCGACAGACGAGCACCAATGCGCGATCTTTGGGCAAGTCGGGAACCTCACCAGCCAGCAGATGCGAAAGCGGAACAAGTAACGCCCCGGGAATGTGCCCGCGACGAAATTCCCGCGGCTCGCGCACATCTACCACCAGGGGAGGATGCGGTGCGTGCAATAGATCCCACAATGTCTCAGGCGTAACCTTAGGAATGGCGATTGGTTCGAGATGACGAGCCCGCTCGGCAATCGCCGCATCTACAAAGACTGAACGTGGCAAATTCTGACATTCGCGAAACACACGCACAGGACATTCATAAATACAGACATTTGGATCGAGAGCATGGTAAAACAAGTCATTGATGGCAGTCCGTTCCCACAACACATGGTCTTCACCAATGGTTGCCAGAAAGCCTGTGGATTCCAGGACCTGCAAGAGCGGGCGCCGCACATAGGTGAGATACAGATCGCCGCCATGTGTGCGCAGTTTCTCGACCAGGCGTTCTAGCATGTGAATCCCACTAAAATCAGCCACGTTCACGGTGTGCATCCGCAACAACAAAAAGCGTTGGGTGGGATGTTCAGCCAGATGCCGGTCAATTGCCTCTTCGATATGGTTGACCGCTCCAAAGTAGAGGTCGCCATGAATGTCCAGGATCCCCAGTTGCGGGCATTGTGGCCGCGAATCGTCTTGAACCAGGCGGCGGAATTCAGGGTCGGGAATGACGGCATGCACAACGGGAGCACTCGTTTTGATGATGTAGTGAGCAAACGAAAGCAAAATCCCCAACAAGACGGCAAATTCCAGGCGCAGAAAAATGGTGCCTAGCAAGGTCGAAACGAGGATGATGGCGTCGCCACGTGCCCCACGGGCAATGCGCCGAATTTCGGCAAAATCGATTAGGTTGTAGGCAGTCACCATCAACACACCAGACAAGGCAGCCATGGGCACGAAGGCGACGAACGGCGTCAACACAAAAATGGCAAAAAGCATGAAAAGCCCTGCAAAGACCGAAGCAAATGGGCTTTTGGCGCCAGCTTCTAGGTTGACGGCCGAACGTGAAAACGATGCCGCCACAGGGTATCCTGAAAACAGGCCCGCTGCGATGTTGGCCAGTCCTTGCCCCACAAATTCCTGGTTGTTGTCAATACGCTGCCCCGTCTGGTTGGAGAGTGCTTGCCCAATGGCAGCAGCACTCACCAGCCCGATGGCGGCAATCGCCAATGCACCTGTGGAGAGTTCTGAGATGAGGTCAAGGCGCAAAGGGGGGATGGTGAGGGGCGGCAATGAGCGTGGCAATTGCCCGACCACTTCGACACCTCGCGATTCCAGATGCAACAGCAACACCACCCCCGAAGCGGCCACCATCGCAAGCAGCGGCGCCGGAAAACGGCGATTGATACGTCGAATGAGCACAATCAGCGCGATTGAGCCAAGCCCAATTGCCGCTGTTGGAAGATGGGTATCCGGCAGGTGTATCGCAATGTTGAGCAGGGTTTGGACGATGTTGGCCGATTCAAAGTGCAATCCTAACAGAGGGCGCACCTGCTTGACAGCAATCAAGACCCCCGCCCCCGCCGTGAAGCCCACAATCACCGAATAGGAAACGAAGTTGACGAGCATTCCCAAACGTGCTAGGCCCAATACCACCTGCAAGATCCCCGCCATCAGCGCCACCAGCCCGGCGGCCTGAATGTACAAGGCACTCCCTGGCTCAGCGACAACACTCAGCACAGAAGCCGTCAACAGCGCAATGGCGTTGGCAGGCCCGGTTTGGATCTGGCGGGAAGAGCCCCACAGAGCGCCGATAATCGCTCCTACCACAGCAGCATACAAGCCCATTTGCGGTGGCAATTCGGCAATGAGGGTAAAGGCAATGGCCTGCGGAAGCATGATGACGCCAACCGTCAATCCCGCAACGAGATCATCACGAACGAAGCGTCGGTCATAGGTGCGTACAACTTCCAACGGATGCGTCAGGTACTTCAAAGGCTGCGTCCAAGTGGGCATAACAACATCTCCTCATTCATCGAAAGCTCGCCTGGGTATCATACAAAAGACGGTCGGCCTTCCAAAACGCTATTGTTTTCTTGTGAATGCCGCTCCCGCCACCATATCCCGAAACCAACCAGTGCCCACACAACTTCACACAAAAAGAGCGGATGGCGCACATAGGCACGCAACCACTCGTGCCCATGGCATCCAAACAGCTCAACGCCTATCTGACGGCGGCGCAACGGATAGAACATCTGCCCCCCATCGCCAGTTTCCACCAGGGCTTGCAACCGACGCAGGCGCATTGCCCCGCCGACAATCATCAGGCGTTCCTGCATGGCACGGTTCCCATGCTGCCGCATATACCCATAGGCCAAGGCCGAGCCATGCCAGGCGAAAAAAAGGCGTGTACGTCGGCCATCGATGATGGTGAATCTCCACGCGACGGTCTCGCCACCAGTGCCACACAATGCCCAAGGGCAAGTCCCCATCTGGCAATTATCTCCGAATGCGCCCAATCGTACTGCCTGAGCAGCAGAAACATACCGCAATCATGAAACAGCCCAACGACCTCACGCGATGCCTGCACCGCTATGTCCACTTGGAAGCAGAGCCACCCTCTGGCAATTGATTCTCCTTCGAAAACAGATATGCTTCCCAATAGCCCAATACCATATACCCAATACCGTATCCAAGCACCCATGAACGAATTTCTCGAAAACCAACCACTTTTTCAACAGCTTGATGAACAGACGTTGAACGATGTGCTGCGGCATGCGCATACGCGCACGCTTGCAAAAGGAACGTTTCTCTTTTACCAAGACGACCCCGCTACTGCTTTCTACATTGTCCAACACGGACGCATTCGCCTCTCGCAACTCTCTCCCGAAGGGCAACAGGTCATCGTCCGTTTTCTGACAGAAGGCGAAGCTTTTGGCATTGTCGCTGTGCTCAGCAACATTCCTTACCCCGTCGCAGCAAATGCTGTCGAAGATTCAACTCTGATTGGGTGGGATGGTGAGACGTTTCAGCAGCTCATGTTGCAGTATCCACAACTGGCGCTGAATGGTATGCGCATTATGGCTCGATACATGCGCGAAACGATTTCACGCCTGCGGGAAATCACCACAGAACGAGTCGAGCAGCGCATTGCCCGCGCACTCTTGCGGCTGGCACGCCAAATGGGGACCCCCAGTCCCAATGGCATTCTCATCGACATGTCCCTGACGCGCAAAGATATCGCCGAAATGAGCGGTACAACGTTGTACACCGTCAGCCGAAGTCTGAGTAAGTGGCAAGAGATGGGCATCATCCAAAGCAGCCGCGAGCAAGTCTGTATCTGTGCGCCTCACCAACTGGCAAAAATCGCCGAAGACTGGGTCGAAGAAAAATGGCAAGAGTGAATCGCGCTCACCAAAAAACGGACTTTCTGGTTTCAGAAAGCCCGTTGGAAGATATCGCGTTCGTCAAGTCTTACGCAGCATCAGACTGAGAACGCCGCCACCATACAAGCGCCCCCGCCACGACCACGGCTGCTGACCCAACCCCCCATTTCCGCCATGATGCACCGGCCGCCTCCACTGATTGTGCGTTTTCTTGAGCGTAGAGGGATTCCACATCAGCCTGCATCAGATCAGCCCGCAATTGTGCCCGAAAAGCCGGGTCGGCTTTGGTGGCGCGCATGCCCTCGAAAAACCATTCCAGCAGATCGAAAAGGGCAATCCATTCGCGCAATTCGCCTGCCTGAGCAGGGAATAGACGGATCCAACGCCGCCGTGCTTCACGCGAATGGGTTTGCAACTCATCAGAAAGCCAGTCCAGCATGTCGCCCATGCGTCCCTCCTCTCGCCGCTTCCATTTCCTGCGGCAACGGTTCGGCTGGTGTCACGAATGCGCCAATCACCCCAGGGCCACCATGCACCGCCACCGCTGGGGTCAAGCCTCCTACCACACAGCGCACAGCATTCACACGCGCCTCGATTTGTTCTTTGAGCCAGGCAGCCTCTTCAGGTACCCCAGCATGCGCAATACCAACCCAGACAGCACGCTCTTCTGGTGTCACCGCCTGCGCCACGCGATCGACAATTTCTGCCAATGCGCGCTTGCGTGTTCGCGTGCGGCCATCGGCAATCAAACGCCCGTCTTTGAGCGAAATAATCGGCTTGACATTGAGCATCGCCCCCAATGCGTGTTGCAACATCGAAACACGCCCACTCAGGCGCAGGTAGTCGAGCGTTTTGGGCGTCAATGCCAGGAAGGTGTGCGCTCGACGCCAGACGAGCCGCGCGACAATGGTATTGAGTGAAGCCCCTTGTGCGGCCTGTTCGATGGCATCCCACACCATGAAGCCCACCCCGAAATGAAACGCACGGCTATCGAAGACCACAATGCGATGATTGGGGCATTCCGCAGCGGCCAATTCTGCCGAACGAAAGGTACCACTCAGCAACGAGGAGAGATGAATCGAGAGAATGGGCACATCCGTCGGCAACGATTGGTACACTTCGACAAACTGCGCCGGTGTTGGCTGCGATGTTTTCGGAATAACCCGCGTTTGCTCCACACGCGCAAACAACTCGTCTGCACTTATGTCAACTATTTCACGAAATCCCTGTTCACCAAAATGGATCCACGTGGGCACACGTACAATGGGAAAGCGAGCAAACATCTCGTCAGGCAAAACACACGTTGTATCGGTAACGATGTTCAATCGTTGTTCCATGGGCGCTTCCATCCCCCCCGTTGTTGCAACTGTTTGCGCAATGCCCGCAATGTGCGGCTATAGAGCGCTTTTACGGCACCTTCGGTACGCCCCAGCACCTTCCCAATCTCAACGTTGCTCATCTCCTCGTAGAATTTGAGAAAAAGCAACGTCTGGCGGTCTTCGGGGAGTGCTTGCAACAATTCGTGAATCAGGCGAAAAGACTCTTCCTGTTCCAACCCACGTTCCAGGTCTTCTTCTTGTCGTTCATCGCGTGAACGCCACAAGGGCAAATCATCCAAAGAGAGAAAACGTCGCCGCTTTTGGTCTCGATGCCAGTTGGCGACCAGGTTGTGTGCAATCCGAAACACCCACGCCCCAAACGGGGCATTCGTCGCTTCATAGCGTGGAAGGGCCCGCAACATACGGTAAAACACTCGCGCCGTTAGGTCTTCGGCATCTTCATGGTTGCCCACACGGTAGTACATGTACTGATAGACGCGGTCGAAATACAAATCATACAACTCGCCGAAGGCGTCCCGATCATGTTTGGCGCGTTCGACAAGGGCAATTTCTTCTTCGAACGAAAGCTCTTTTTTCGTTGGAGATGGTCGCTTGCTCATAAAAACACGTTGCTCTCCATTCAGTTACGCTTTTCTACAATCCAAGATGGAGCGTCAATGCATCACGGCTTTCCCAAAACCCAAACAGGCCAATCCCTATCCGGCACAGAAACCTGCAACGTGGCAATCAGAGCGCCCAGGGCAATCATCGTCAACACACCCAGCAACAGGGTGTTCGCCGGCTGGCGAGCGTCACGTCCATGCCCGCTCAAATACGTCAGAAACCCTGGATAGAGCAGCAAGACACACCGGCTGATGGTCGCCAAAAGCCCTGTTGAAAATGCGGTAAGCAACTCAGGCATTGGAAGCTCACTTTGTTCATGCTACAATGCGTGGCAACTGTAGCATGAAGCCAGGGCATTGCAAAGCATATGAATGAGCACTCTATGACATCACACCTCGTCATTCGGCACATCGTGCTGGTTTTTTTGGATGGCGTTGGATTGGCACCAGCGCATGAATACAACCCCTTTGCACACACGCCCCTGCCTCATTTGCAACACCTATTGGGGGATCGGTTTTCGTTGACACCCGACATTACCCCCAACGATACAGGGCGCATTGCCACTTTTGGGGATACACATCTCATTGCCCTGGACGCCCGACTCGGTGTCGAGGGAATTCCACAAAGCGGCACAGGCACCACCACGCTACTGACTGGCAAAAATGCCGCTCTCCATCTTGGAAGACACGCTGGCCCATTTCCCCCCACCTCCCTGCGCCCACTGCTGGCCACTCACAACATCTTCACACGCCTGCGACACATGGGGCACCGCGTCGCTTTCGCCAATGCCTTTCCACCCTTCTACCTCGAACGAGTAGCACGCGGGCGTGCCCGACGCACCACGATGACACAAGCTGCCCTTGCAGCGGGACTCTCTCTGCGTAGCCTCGAAGAGATGCTGCGCGGCGAAGCTCTTTCGGCCTTCATGACCAACCACCATTGGCATGCAGCCCATCCAGCCATTCCGCTTCTGACGCCAGAAGAAGCTGGCCAGCGCCTTGCTGCACTTGCCCGTCAGGCAACATTCACCGCCTTCGAACACTTCACGACCGATCATCTCGGGCACCGCCGCGATATAACCGCCGCACGCGAGCATGTCGCCATGCTCGACGCCTTCCTCGCTGCTATTCTGGCCCAGAGCCACGACGACACCATGGTGCTGATTGTTAGTGACCACGGCAACTTCGAAGACCTCTCGACCAAGCAACACACCCTCAACCCTGCGTTGTGCCTGGTGAAAGGGTCACTGCCACTTGAGCCCCATAGCCTCACCGATATTGTTCCTCTCATCCTGCATGCGTTACACCATGTGACTGCGCCAAACGAACGCACCTGAATGAAAAAAAGCCCGCCTTTCTATCGGCGGGCTTTCATTATGATTCATCCGTGAATCAATATTTGCGGCGCTGCTGCGCGCGCAACATCTTTCGGCGCATCTTACGAAGCGCTTTCTTGCGTTCCTTACGGCGCTGTTCACTCTTGCTAACGTACCAACGCTTTTTGCGGTACGTGCTCAAGATGCGCGCCTGAGCCACTTCCTTGCGGAAACGTTTGAGCAGGCTATCAGGGCTTTCGCCCGGGCGAAGACGCACAGTCACTGACGCAACACCCCCCTTCTATCGTGGATTTTTTCCTCTTACTCGGCCACTTCTTCAGCCGAGGAATCGGCTTCTTCAATCGTCGCTTCGGCTTCAACCGAGGTGTCTGCTGTTTCAGCGACGGGTTCCTCTGCCGCCAGAGCGGTTTCTGTGGCTTCGGCAGCTTCTCCGGTAGTGGCGACATCTTCGGCCGTCTGGTCGGATTCTTCCTCCTCGCGAGCACGTTTCAAACTCAGCCCAATGCGCTGACGCTCCGTGTCAATACTGATGATGCGCACTTGCACGCGCTGGCCGCGATGCACCACTTCACGCGGATGCTTGACATTACCACTCTGCAATTCAGAAATGTGAATCAATCCCTCGATACCATCCTCGATGCGGGCAAACGCACCAAACTCGGTCAGGTTGGTAATCTCAGCTTCCACCACATCGCCAACGGCGTACTTCTGCGTCACCTGCGACCAGGGGTCGGGTTGCAAGCGTTTCAGGCTCAAGCCAATGCGGTCGTTTTCGCGGTCCACTTTGAGAATGTAGACTTCGACTTCCTGCCCCACTTCGAGGACATCACGCGGATGCTTGACACGGTGCCATGCAAGTTCACTCACGTGAATGAGACCATCGGCACCACCCAAATCCACGAATGCGCCAAAGGGCTGCAAGTTGGTGACAACACCTTTGCGCACATCGCCGGGCTGCAATGTTTCGAGCAGTTTTTCTTTCTGCTCTTGCTCTACTTCGCGCATAGCAGCACGTTCGGAGAAAATTAGGCGGCGGCGGCGAGCATTGACCTCGACGACTTTCAGCTTGAGCGTTTTGCCAACGAGCCCCTGCAAACGGTTCTGGAACGATTGCCCTGCACCACTTACCAGCTGGGACGCAGGCACAAAACCGCGCAGCCGGCCAAAGGGGACGATCACGCCGCCCTTGTTGTAACTGATGACCTCGCCTTCGAAGATTTCGCCGCTTTCGGCCATGTCTTCGGCGCGTTGCCAATCTTCTTGCATCATGGCCAGGTTGATCGAGACAATACGGCGGCCTTCGTCGTCTTCCTTCGCCGTCACGAACACGTTGACCGTGTCTCCGACGTGAATGGCGTCTAAATCTTCGCGCGGCATGCGGTCGATATCGCGCGAGGTGACAACGGCTTCACGCTTGAGACCAAGGTCGACCAGGATTTCGGAATTGGATTTGCGCACGACAACACCTTCGACAATGTCACCTGGCTCGGGCTCGCGATAGTCGTACTCCTCTTGCTCGAGGTACTGCCACATCGGAGACATCTGTTTGTCGTTTTGCTGCGCGTCTGTGAACTCACTCACGTGTCCTCTACTCCTTCTTCGGATTTGTGCTTTGCCGCCTGCGTGCCCTTTGGGCTGGCAAGCAAAACGCCCGCAAATTCCAGAAATGGAGTGCGGGCGGTGAAAGAGCAATGCGCTATCTCTCTGAACAAAAAACGCGTCCTATCGTCGACGCGCCTCAGTGGTACACCTGACGGTGTTATCGAGAATGGCGTCCGCAAATACACATTGTGAATGCTCCTTCACCAACCTGCAGCCTCAACCCAAGTGCAAACCACACCGGCAAAGCAAGAATGGTGTAGCCATTATACAAAATGAAATGGCACCTGTCAAACGCAAAAATTTTGTACGTTTTCCTCTCATCCAGATAAGGATATTGTTTTGCCAAGACGATGCACCTTTTCTGCTCATGTTCAGGTGCGTGCCAGATGGTTTCCTAACAAACGTTCGTCATAGTGAAAAGTTGAATTTGACAGATTTCCGTCACGCCATATAATGCGGCGCACGTTGCAGCCCACTTTAGGTATTTTCCCCCCCATCTTGTATTCATAACGGTACTCAGACACATACACGGTATGCAGGGTAGCAGGTCAATCAAGATGTATTTGGCACACGTTGGCGTGTTCTAACGTGGCTTGGTTTTCTTTTGGCTATCCTCACCGGTCAACGCACCTTCAACATGTTTCCCCGGTGTGATGGACTCTTTGTGCCTGGTGGCACAACAGAAAGGGGGTGAGAGCGAAACAGAACAGCGTCGCACTTGTCGTCTTCCGTCGTTTGTTGTGTCTGTCAACCGTTCAAAAGTGTGAGGAAAGGAGCGTCTTTACGATGCGAGTTCCACTTCGTGCTTTCATCTTTGTCGTGCTGACCCTGCTCACCGTTGCTCTCTTCTCGAATGCTGCGCTGGCCGAAGGACCTACTCTGGGCAAAGGTGGTGTCTCCATCACGCCCGTGGATGGAAGTGCCGTTGTTCGCAAGCCTGTGCTCAATGCCCGTACCATTCCCAATGATAGCCTTGCGCCAGTCGTTGGCCTGGACCAACCGAATGTGATTCCTGGCCGCTACATTGTGGTCTTCAAGGACAATGTTGGCGTGCAGTCTGTCCGTGCCGAACGTGTCAAAGCGGAACGTCTGGGCGCGAAGATCGATGTCGAATACAGTGCCGCTCTGCGCGGTTTCGCTGGCCGCCTGCCTGCTCAGGCGCTGGAAGCGTTGCGGCGCAATCCGAATGTGGCCTACATCGAAGCCGACCGCACGGTCTCGATCAATGATACGCAAACCAACGCCACGTGGGGGCTGGACCGCATCGATCAAACCAATTTGCCGCTCGACGGCACCTACACGTACAACTACACTGGGAATGGTGTGAATGTGTACGTGATCGATACGGGTGTCCGCAAGTCGCACGTGGAATTTGGTGGTCGTGCGTATCATGGCTACTCGTCGATCAATGATGGTCGCGGGTCGGACGACTGCAACGGGCACGGTACACACGTGGCTGGCACGATCGGCGGCGCCACCTACGGTGTGGCCAAGAACGTGCGCATCTATGCGGTGCGCGTGCTCGACTGCAACGGTTCCGGCACAAACTCGGGCGTGATTGCGGGTGTGGATTGGGTGACCCAGAACCACATCAAGCCTGCGGTGGCGAACATGAGCCTGGGTGGCGGTGCTTCGACGGCGCTGGACAACGCCGTGCAGAACTCGATTGCGGCTGGCGTGGTCTACGCCGTGGCGGCCGGGAACGAGAACACGGACGCCTGCACAAGGTCGCCCGCACGTGTGAGTGAAGCCATCACGGTCGGTTCGACGACGTCGTCGGATGCTCGTTCCTCCTTCTCGAACTACGGCACCTGTGTAGATATTTTCGCACCGGGCTCGAGCATCACGTCGGCCTGGCACACCAGCGATACCGCGACGAACACGATTAGCGGGACCTCGATGGCGACGCCACATGTGGCCGGTGTTGCGGCGCTCTATCTGGAAAGCAATCCCTCGGCCAGCCCAGCAACGGTGAAATCGGCTATTTTGAACGGGGCAACCAGCGGCGTCCTGACCGGCACCGGCAGTGGCTCGCCCAACCTGCTGCTCAACTCGCTGCTCACCGGTGGCGGCGGTGGCGGCGGCGGCGGTGGCGGTGGCGCGCCCTGCTCCGCCTGCGAATACTTCACTGGCACGCTGACCGGTACGGGCGACTACGATTATCAGCCCAACGGTACGTACTATTACAGCGGTGCCGGCTACCACAATGCGTGGTTGGAAGGCCCCGCGGGCACGGACTTCGACCTCTACCTCTGGAAGTGGAACGGGTGGAGTTGGTCGACTGTGGCGAGTTCCACCAGTGCAACGTCGTCGGAAAGCATTAGCTACTACGGCTCGTCGGGCTACTACGTCTGGCGCATCTACTCCTACAGTGGCTCCGGCACGTATGAGTTCTGGTTGGATCGCCCGTAATTCGTCGTAAAGACGCGCAAACCGCCCCACATGCGTGGGGCGGTTTTTCGTTTCGGAGATGCAGCCGCCGCGCCGATTCTCACTCAGCCGACGACGCAAAACGCTTATGCAAAAAAGCCATCGAGCGCGCGCGATGCAGATAGCGCCCTGTGCCCGGTTCACCCAAAAACGTATCACCATCCACAAGCAGACGCCCCCGTGAAAAGACCTTGACGGGTTTCCCCTGTACCTCGACCCCTTCCCACAAATTGTAATCGACGTTCATGTGGTGGGTGCGGGCCGTGCGCACATGGTGCACGTGGGGGTCCCAGAGCACGATGTCCGCATCGCTCCCTGGCGCGAGCGCCCCTTTGCGCGGATACAGGCCAAAAAGCCGCGCGGGATTGGTCGCGGTGAGTGCCACAAAGCGCGATGGGGGTATTCGGCCTTGCATGACGCCGTCGCTGAACAGCAGCAGCAAGCGATCTTCGATCGCGGGCACACCGTTGGGAATTTTGTCGAAACGTTCACGCCCCAACGTTTTCTGCGTGGCAAAGTCGAAGGGGCAATGGTCGGTTGCGACCACGGCCAGCGTGCCATCGGCCAGACCATGCCATAGAGCATCGATATCCGCATGGGTACGGAAAGGGGGCGAGCAAACGAATTTTGCGCCCTCGAAGTTCGGACGTGTGAGATCGTCGATCGTCCAGTAGAGGTATTGGATGCAGGTTTCGGCAAAAGCGGGTGTGCCCCGCTGTTGCGCCCGTGCCACAGCCCGCAAGGCATCCCGTTGCGTGAGATGAACGATGTAGATGGGTGCCCTCGCCATTTCTGCCAACCGAATGGCGCGATGCGTGGCTTCGGCTTCACATTCAGGGGGGCGGGTGCGAGCATGCCAAATTGGTTCCGTGTGCCCCGCTGCGATGGCTTCGCGCACGAGAATGTCGATCACGTCACCGGTCTCCGCATGAACGATGGGTAGCAAGCCAAGTTCGGCAGCACGACGACAGACACGGAAGAAGTCGCCATCGCTGAGTTGATAGACACCTTTATACGCTAGAAAGAGTTTGACACTGGAAACACCCCAGGCTGGGAGTTGCGCCATTTCATCCAGCACGGCATCGGTGGGGTCGGTGATGGAGACATGGAAGCCGTAGTCGATGATGGCTTTGCCATTGGCGCGTGCGTGCCAGGCGTCCAATGCTTCGCGCAACGTTTGCCCACGTGCCTGGTTGGCAAAATCGATATGTGTGGTCGTGCCACCAAAGGCTGCCGCCACATGGCCTGTGTAGAAATCATCTGCCGAGACGGTATCCCACGAGTAGAGTTCAAGGTGCGTATGCACGTCTATCCCGCCCGGCATGGCCCACAAGCCATCCGCATCGAAGATGTGAGGACGTACTTGGGGGCCAATGTGTTCGGCAAGGTTCTGCCCTACTGCGGCAATCTGTTCGCCTTCGATGAGCACGTCGCCGACGGTGTCGTCGGCGGCGGTAATGAGACGGGCATGACGAATGAGATAGACCATCGTTCACTCCGTCGGTTGTGCCTGCGTACACTTACATCCGAAACCACAAGGGGGGCTCTTTTGGGGCTGT
>WFOS01000095.1 GCA_015487975.1 Ardenticatena sp. | reverse complement strand
CCCTTCCACCAGCACGAAATCAATGGTGATGACTTGCCGCCCGTTGCTTTCGGGGGTGCATGGTTCGGCGTCGGTTTCGACGGTGAGTACAGGAGAGATGTGTGCCCCAGTTTGGGGGTGAACAACGGCAGCGAACCAGCGCCCTGCCTTCGCGTAGCCGTCGAGGACCACGTCCCAATACCCATCTGGCTTGGTAGGGTCTTCTCCCGACGGAAGCGAGTAGACGCCTTCGCTGCCTTCCCACCAGACATGCACGCGAATGCCATTCAGCAGGCGCGTTCGATCGCGAAGTGTACCACGAATCATGGTCACGCCACAGTTGGGGGCAGTAGTGATGCCGGCAACGTCGAACGCCATAGGCACAGGCGATGGTGTTGCGGTAGGCGACGGTGTGACGGTTGGCGTTGGCGAGCGGGTTGGAGTGGGTGTGTGGAAAGGGCGTGGTGTTTGTATCGGCGTGGATACAGGCAGTGGCGTGATGGTTGCCACGGGCGTCGAGATGTTGGCGAACGCATGCGCACACGCCGCAAGCGAGAAGACCAGCGCTATGCCGATGAACCACACCCACTTGCTACGTCGTGCCATTTACCGCTCCGGATCGATGGCGTAGAGTACCGCCAGGAGTTGGTCATGGTCGCTTTTGAGGAGGGTGGCAATGGCACGTGCGGCTTCTTCCAGCCAGACTTCATCGTTGCCGCGCAGAGCGTAGATGTGGCGAATGTGCGCGGCAAGCACCTGATCGACAGGGGTCTGACTTTCGAGCCGAATGAGGAGACGCAGGTAGTCGAACTGTTGAGTGAAAGCGATAACCGTATCGGGTTCACACGGGTAGACGCTGTGGTGCAAGGGGGGCGGAACAGGTGGCAGCGTATGCCGCAGAACGCCGTTGTCATTCCATCCGACAAAAGCAGCGTGGAATTCGGTGTGGAGCAGGCGTTGCAATTGGGGATGCGCCTGATAGACGGCTTCATCGCGTGTTGTTGGGTCGGCGCGACGGATGGGGCGACGAGTGTTGTCTATGCCATGGGTCGTGCCGAATGTGACGATGGCGTAGCAGTGGTCATGCCCTTCGCGCATGGTTTTGACGAGTGTGCCCAGCGCAGGTGCCTGGTGCAGCTGATCGCTTTCGGCGACAAAACCGAGGCTGTTGGTTTCGATGATTTCTCCGAGATGCTCCACGAGTTACACCCCCCGCAGACGTTTGTGCATGGATTTGGCGCTCCATTGTACGGTAATCTTGTGCCTTGCCAACTCTTCTTCGAGCAGGTGTAGGAGTGTCTGACGGTCGTGTGTGCTGAGCACGGCGCACTCGTGCGCTTCGTGCAGGGCGGGCGGATACGGTGGTTGAGAGCCAGAACGGCGGCATTGGTCCCACACAATGGCGTGTGTCAGTGCGAGCAGGTTGGACGATTGCGCCACCCAGTCGGGAATTTCGATGCGGGCAATCTCCTCACCTGTGTGCAGGTAGAAGAATCGCACCACATGGTCGCGGTAGTGTTCCAGAATTTGGGACATGCTGGCAAAGAGGGTGGAGCGTTCGCCGGGGAAGAGGTGGTGGCGCATGAGGGTTGCATCGCGAATACGTTCGAGACTGCGGCAGAACGCCAGCGGTGTCCCGTTGGGGGGGAGCGCCAGTGTGCGGCAGCACGTTGCCTCGCGGGCGCAGAGGGCGATGCGAAGCAGGTTCGTCAGCTCATAGCTGCCGGGGTCGCTGATGTAGCTGGCGATGGGAATCTGTTGTTCGGCGAACCAATCCAATGTTTCCAGGTACATGCGCAACAGAGGCGTGCGTACTTGTTCAGGTTCAGTTTGGATGGGCCACAAAATCAGCGTGCCATCGAGCAAGGCAACAATGGGAATGCCAGGCAGGCGTGCCTGTACCTGTTCCACCGCCTGGCGCAGTGCACGTAGCTCTTCGACTGCCATGCGGACACTGAGCCGACTGCCTTCGACGGGATATTGCCGTGTGTCGCCGTCGAGGAAGAGGTCTTCGGTTTCAAAATAGAGCCGCGTGTGCGTTTCCATTTCGCATTGGGCGTTGCCGCCATATTCGAGCCAGATGGTGCCTGTGTTGATGACGTAGAAGTGGATGGGACTGTGGCGATTGGGGGGCATGTTCGACCCATCGGCGGCGACCACCACAAAGTGGTCAGGAATAGGCGGCGCAGGGGTTTTGGCATCCAATGGGTACGTAAGTGGTTGGGCGACAAGCCAGGGCAGGCGTTGGGTGGCCGATTGCGCAGCGATAGCCTCTTCGATGGTGATGGCATCCAGGCTGTTGAAAAGGGCAAGGGCCTCATTGAGCGTTGCGCGTTGGTCGGGAAGCGAATCGCGCAATGTGCGTGCCAGATTGTTGAGTTGCGAAGAAAGACCTTGAAAGTCGATGGGCATAGCTCCCTCCTTGGGTGCCGCAGGTTTGGCCCCAAGTATATGGATGGTTGCGACAATCGGCGAGTGATGGGCGTGGCCTGTTTATGTGGGCGCGTTGGCTTTGGATATCAGCACGTCTGCTCTTCGTCGGAGGGCTGGACACGTTTCTGGATGTCGCGAATGGATGGAGTATGTCGATCGAAGGCCTCTTCGATATGGCTGGTGAGGTAGCGGGCGTAGATGGTGGTGGTGGTGGTAATTTGTTCGTGCCCAAGGAAATCTTTGACCACTTCGGCGGGGACACCTTCGTTCAACATTTGTGTGGCACGCCAATGGCGAAAGGTATGCGGGCTCACATGGTCGAGCCCGTGGGCACGGGCGGCTTTCTTGACGATGTTCCAGATACTTTGGGGGGTGAGTGGTTTGCCTTCGTTACGGCCGTGTGAGATGAACAGATAGCGGCTCTGCACACCAAAGGCTTTGCGCTGTTGGAGATACGCGCGGATGGCGGCACGCGCTTCGTCCGAAAGGAAGAGGATGCGTTGCTTGTCCCGTTTCCCGACCACCAGCACACGCTTGGCGCGCCCATCTTGCACGTCTTCGCGGGTGAGTGCTGCCACCTCGCTGAGCCGCCCCGCTGTGGAAAAGAGCGTGTAGAGCAGGGCGCGGTTGCGGTAGCGTGCCAGGATTTGGGCACGGTGGCGGGGGGTGTCGGGTGGTGGCAGGTCGCTCATGTCATCGTAGTAGGTCACAATGACGGGGAGATTGGGGGTATGTTCGATGGCGGGATAGCGAAGACGGTCGCCCATTGTCATCGCATCGCGAAGTGCTGCGTTGGCGCGGTCAAGAGCAAAGGGAAGCGCGTCTTCGGCTCGCAGGAAGCGCAGAAACGCACGTGCTGCCGCCAGATAGGTGCGAATGGTGAGGGCGGCGTAGCGGTCGGCGATGTGGTGGTAGAAGTCTGCCAGTACGTCAGGCCAGAGAGCGCCGACCGTTTCGACGGGCGGTGTTTGGCTGGCCAGAAACTCGCGCAGCGCCCTCAGCCCTGTGGCATAGGTGTGGTGGGTGCGTTCGCGCCGTGCCAGCCGTGCCAGAAAGGTGGCGATGGCGGTTTCCAACGGCGTGGTGGACTGAATGCTCATGCGCGTTCCCCTTTCAGGCCTCAGGTGGTGTATCGACAAGCACGACCACAAAACGTTTGGGGCCATGCACCCCAATTGCCAGCGTCTGCTCGATATCGGCGGTTTTGCTAGGGCCGCTGATGAAGACCAGGTTGGCGGGCATTTCCGCAGGGCGCATGGTTTCCACCCATGTGAACAGGTCGGTGGTGATCTGGTCGGTGGTGAGGACGGCGATATGCACAGGCGGCAGAAGCGAGACCAGGCGGCTTTTGCCACGCCCGCTTTGCACCACCACGGTGCCTGTTTCAGCCAGCGCAGCCGCCGCTGCGGTAATACCCACGTCAGCGTGGGCGCAAAAGGTGCGGAGCGCTTCGCTCTTCTCGCCTGCAATGTGCCACTCGATGGGACGGGGGGCATGTTCGGGGAGTGCCAGCTGGTGCAGGAGCGGTTCGTCGTTCAGGGCGACGCGCTTGGCCTGAATCTCGTCCAGCAATGTGAAGATGGCCGTGCGGGCGTCGGCAAGCGTGGCAACGTGCACCACGTCGCCCCCCGCAGCAGTCAAGGCTGTGGTGAAACGGACCGCCAAATCATCGAATTGGCGGCGTGAACGCCACGGCGCCGGATGATTGGTGGGGCGCAGGTGGCGACGCAAACGGTTGAGTAAACGGTCGCGCGATGTCATGGCATGCTCCTTCAGGTCTTTCCTCATCCGGGCCTTCCCCATTGGCGTGGGCGTGATGGGCATGGGTGACGTTCATCCAGCCAGAAGCGCACCATGTGGGGGAAACGGCGTGCCCAGGCGCTTTCGTTGTGTTCGGCCCCTTTTTCTTCCACATAGCAGAGTGTGCTGCCGCGCGTGTAGCCTTTTCGTTCCAGCACATGCACCAAATGGCGCACGAGTTTGACATAACGTCGAGAATGGGGGCGGAGTAGCGGGATATCGGTACGGCGAAAAGCGAGCTCGCGTGTGCCCACGTCCACGTAGAGCAGGCCAGGGACGGGGTGAGCGTGCTGCACCCATTCGATGAGCGCGCCGTCGGCAAATGGCAAGGCGGGGCTCATGACACCAGCAAAGCCAAAAATGTGTGGGGCGGAAAAGAAGGCATAGAGGCTGATGGAGCCGCCCAGCGACGAACCAGCGATGCCTGTGGTGGCCCGTTCGGGGCGTGTCTCGAAATCGGCATCGATCAGCGGTTTGACGGTTTCGATGATGAAGCGCACATAGGCATCGCCACGCCCGCCAGCGCGGTGCCGTTCGTCGTAGAAAGGGCTGTATTCGTCGCGGCGGGCATCGCCTGCGTTGGGAATGCCCACTACAATTGCTTCCAATCCCTCGGTGGCGAGCTGTTCCAGTGTTTCGTCCACGTGCCATTCGCTCACGAACGATGTAGCGGCGTCGAAGAGGTTTTGCCCATCGTGCATGTAGAGCACGGGGGAGCGTTGGCCACTGCCGTAGGATGGGGGGAGATAGACGAGCAGGTGGCGCTCGTTTTGCAATTGCGGGCTGTACACGCCAGGGTGCACCAGCACACGCCCGCTCCCGGTGTGTGTGATGCCAAACAGGGCTTCATATGGTTGCCATGCGTGCATGCTGGGGCTCCTTTGGCGTCTAGGGCGTGCTGACCTGCCAGAATGCCCGCCCTGCCGAAAATTGCTCGCGAATGTAGGCCACTGCCTGCCCGACACCATCTTCCGCGCGAAGGCGTTCGCCCAGGTGCGCGGCGGCGTCGCGCATGGAGTGGTTGTGAACGACGTGCAACAGGGCAGCCGTGAGACGGTCCACATCGAGGGCATGGCGTGGAATGGGGCGCGGCCCTACGCCCAGCGCATGGATGCGACGTGCCCAGAAGGGTTGGTCGGCAAAGTGGGGCACGCCAATCGTGGGCACACCAGCCCGCAATCCGGTGGCCGTTGTACCGGCACCACAGTGGTGAACCAGGGCTGCCATGCGCGGAAAGAGCCAGTCATGCGGCACGTCATCCACTAGAAAAACAGTGTCGGGCACGTCGTGGGGTTGCAAACCTGCCCACCCACGTGCCAACACAGCCCGCAATCCTGCTCGGCGCACCGCGTCCAGTACCATGTTGGCGGTTCGTTGTGGGGTGGGGTCGGGCATGCTGCCAAACCCGATGTAGACGGGTGGCGGCCCATCGGCAAGGAAGGCGTCTAGGTCGGGGGGAGGCGTATATGTTTCGCCTTCCAGCAGGAACCAGTAGCCGCTGGTGCAGGTGTGCGATGGCCAGTCGGGCGGCGGGGGGACGACCAGCGGGCTAAATCCGTTCAGAAGGGGGCCACGAGCGATGTGTGGAAACGGTGGCCGCCAAGAGTAGGGAGGCAACCCCATGATGTTACGACGGGCGTGGTTGATGATGCGGTAGAACGGGAGCCAGAAGGCATATTCCCAGGCGATGTGGGTGAACAGGTTGTAGCGTTGGCAGAGGGCTTTGGGCCCACGGCATTCAGGGGCGGCCACATTGGGGTAGAAGCGTGTGCGCAACACGGGTTGCACAGGCGCAAACAGAGCTGGCAGGCGGCGGGCTTCGGCCGCGTTCAGCCCTGCCAGCCCCAAAATGGCGGCAATGATGGCGTCGGCATTCTGCGCGGCGTTCCACACATCGCGCATCATCTGTTCGATGTAGGGAACGCTGAGCTTGTAAAAGCGGTAGAAGAAGCGCAGCGGGTTTTGCCCCGAGCGCACCCACGCTTGCCCCCGTTGGCTCAATAGCTCCTGGCGGGGATCGCTGGCCACAGGCGCAAATTCCAGTCCGTGGCGACGTACGAATGCTTCGAAGGGGTGGTGTGTGGCGATTGTGACGGTGTCCCCTGCGGCTTGCAGGCCTTTCCCCAATGCAACATATGGTTGAACGTCGCCGCGTGACCCAAGTGTCACGATGAGGATACGCATACAACCAACCTCGCTGTTCCGGTATGGGTGCTTGTCATTGTATCGCAAGGTTGGGAAAAAGGGTAGACCTGGCAGGCTGCATCAGCCTGCCAGAACGACGATGGCTTCACGTGCCAAGGTCGCGGCGGTTGACAGCGATCACGCCCAGCACCAGGAAAACGATCGTCAGTGTGGTGAAGACGAGCAGGTCGCCAACGTGCACACCCGAAAAGAGCGGTTCGTGCCCGCGGTAGTAATAGAAGAGCGAAAGCGGGCGCAGGCGTTCGGCGGTTTCGCTGAGCGCAGCGAACGAATTGATGAAGTAGGAGACAACCGCAACCAGGGCTGTAATACCAGCCGCCCCCCAGGTGTTGGCGGTAGCATTGGCGATGAACATGGCCAGTGTCCCCAGTGTGATGATGAGCGCGTACAGGTGCAGGCTGATGGCAATCAGGCCGCGTGTATCGATATCGAAGGTGTAGAGTGTGGCCGCCAGCCAGACACCTGCGGCAACAGAGGCGACGATGAGCGCTGTGGCAACCAGCATGGCGGCGTATTTTTCCAACACGACACGTGTACGGCTGATGGGATTGGCCAGCAAAATATCGATCGTTTTCGCCTGTTCTTCCCCCGCGATGATGGAAAGCCCAAAGCGGATTGTGTACACCATCAACACAAAAGGCATGAACAGCAGGTAGAGTTTGGCGTCCAGATACCCTTCGGGTGAGGTGAACCCCGCCATTTGCCCAAACAGGGCTTCCATGTAGGGGGGCAGCTGGTTGACGAGGTCGTTGAGCGCCTGCTGATTCCCTTCGACCAGGGTTGGGTAGAACGACGCTGTGTAGAACGTCAGGCCGCCCATCGCCGCCATCCAGTAAAGCAGGGTACGGCGGCGCTGCACAAGGGTCTGATAGAAAATCCAGGGCACGAATGGTGTGCGCTGTTGCACAGTGGTTGTCATGATGCGACCCCCAAATCGCGTCGGTTGATTCCGACAATGCTCAACACAACCAGGGCAATCGCCACGCCCACCAGCACGGCGACGTGGCCCCAATCCAACCCGTTCAGGATGGGGTGGTTGCTTTGGTAGTAGTGGAAGACCGAAAACGGTTCGAGGCGTTCCAGTGCTTCGCTCACATTGGCGTAAGCGTAGATGAAATAACTACCCAGTGTGAACAGGAGTGTTACGCCCAGCGTGCGGTGGTATTCGCCCAGCCAGGCGCCAGCAGCCAGCGCTCCATAGCCCAAGACCGTTGCCAGCAGCGCCAGCCCAAAAGCCGCTTCGAGGGCGTGGCGCATGTCGATGGCGAGGTCGAACAGTGCGTTGGCGCTTGCGATGCCTGCCACTCCCACCAGCGCCAAGAAGCAGGCTTCGGCGGCAATGGCAGCTGCGCCTTCCAGCACATGGCGCGTGCGACTGACGGGGTTGGCAAGCAAGATATCGAGTGTACCGTTGCGCTCTTCCCCAACGACGACCGCCAACCCCTGCCCGATGGTGACGATGGCAAAAAGAAATGGCAGGAAGAAGTTGAACAGTTCGACGTCGAAAAAGCCTGCGGCCGAGGAAAGGGTGGTAATGTCGCCAACGAGCAGGCGCAGCGAAGCAGGGACGTTTTCGAACATTTGCAGCAGGCCTTCGTTTTCTGCCAGTACGGGGTAAAATCCGCCGACATACAGAATCAGCACGTAGATGGCTACGCCCCACGCCAACAGGCTGCGGCGGCGCTCGTACAGCGCTTTGTCGAAGATGGTGGTGGGCAGCGTGCGTGCGCTACGCATGGCGCACCTCTTTTTGCGGTTCGGGGCGATAGTACGCCATGAAGACTTCTTCCAGGCTTACTTTGTGGCTCACCACATCTTCCACTGTGTAGGCAGCCACTGCTTTGATGATAGGATCGACCTGCCCCTGCACGGTGAATCGCACCGTGTGCGAGTTGTATTCAGCCGCGGTCACATTGGGCAGATGATCGAACGCGCCCTGCGGTATGGGCTCGGCAAAGCGGAACTCAATGCGCCGCAGGGAGCGCTGTTTGAGCGTGGCGATATCTTGCACATCTACCAGATGTCCGTCACGAATGATGCCGACGCGCGTGCACACACGCTCGACTTCGGGCAAAATGTGTGATGAAAAGAAGATGGTGCGCCCTTCGGCGCGTCCTTCGTCGATCAGGCGGTAAAATTCCTGCTGCATGAGGGGGTCCAGCCCGCTAGTGGGCTCGTCGAGGATGAGGAGCTGCGGTTTGTGCATGAACGCCTGAATGATGCCGAGCTTTTGTTTGTTCCCACGTGAAAACTGTCCAATCTTGCGGCTCATGTCGAATTGAAAGCGGTCAGCCAGATCTTCGACGTATGCCCAATCCACCCCCCCGCGCAGATTGGCAAAGAAGCGCAGCAACTGGTCGGCACGCATGTTGTCGTAAAGCGCGAGTTCGCCTGGCAGGTAGCCAACTTGCCGCCGAATCTCGATGCTATGCTCGCGTGTATCCAGCCCAAACACCTTGGCCCAGCCTCGCGTGGGGCGAATGAAATCCAGAAGGAGGCGAATGGTGGTCGTTTTCCCCGCGCCGTTCGGCCCCAAAAACCCAAACACTTCACCTTCTTCGATGATCAGGGTCAAGTCTTCCACACCGCGGTGTTGGCCGTAATACTTCGTCAGGTCTTGCATCTCGATGATGGCACGCATGGTTGCACTCCTTTGGGTTGTTCGAAACGTTCCCCTCAGCGGGTTTCAGGCAGATCGTCGGGGAACCAGGCTGCCACAATGGTTTCCAGGTTGAGCCGCAGCGTGCCTGTGACCATGCCGAGTACACGTTCCAGGCTCTGCTCGTAGGCGCGGGCTTTGCGATACAACCACTGGATAGTGTCGGGACTTTGGTCGTTGGCGAGCAGCGCACGCGCAAACGTATCTCCAAATTCGCGTGCCATGGTGAGCACAATCGGCGCTGTCGCTTCGGGGTCGTCCACGTCGAAGTGCCCCTCGGTGATGCCCTGGCGAATGATGGCGACAAGCAAGGGCGTTTCCATTTCCAAGGCAGTGCGGTAGATGCGTTCGCGCCAGATGGCATTTTCAGGGCGGTACATGACCTCGGCGATGGAGAGGATGAACTCGCGATGCTCGACTTTCCACTGGTTGCCCTGCATGAAGAGCTGGCGCAGTTTGGTGGGGGCGTCGAGCGTGGGGTCGTCGATCAGCGGCTCGAATGATGCCAGAATGGCGCGGCTCCGTCGCTGGACGACGGCGTCGAGTACGTCCAGTTTGGACGAAAAATGGTGGTAGAGGGTGCCCCTGGCAATGCCGACGGCATCGATGATGTCTTTGATGGATGTGCCATCGTAGCCTTTTTGCGTGAAGAGGGCTTCGGCGGCATCCAAAATTTCTTCGACACGGTTGTGAGCACGTGTCTGCACATGGTTGCCCATCGTGCTTTTCCTTGCCACTTCCCGACCGACTGTCGGTCGATCTTTTGTATGCATGGTAAGAAGAAAAAATTGTGCCGTCAAGGGGCGTCGTGTTGACAATGGACGCCAAATGGTGCAATCATGGAGCGTCGCTATCGGGGACGACGAACAGAGAGGAGCAGAACCATGCCATTCACTCCGTTTCATTTTGGTCCTGGCTTGGTGCTCAATGCTGCAGCACCACGGCTGGTGAACTGGCTGACGTTCTGCGCGGCCAATGTCATCATCGATCTTGAACCCGCCTACTACATTCTTACACGAAACCCTCCATTGCATCGCACGATGCATTCGCTTGGAGGGGCGACCGTCGCGTTTGGGGCAACGGTGCTCGTATGGGCGGGTCTGCGTCGCATGGCATTGGGGAAAGCGATCCCCAACTGGTGGGACTGGCAGGGGCAGCAGTGGCGTGCTGTTTGGCTTGGGGCATTGCTGGGGGCGTATTCGCATGTGATGCTGGATGGGGTTCTCTACCGAGAGATGAACCTGCTCTGGCCGCTGGGCAAAGGCAATCCCTTGTTGGGAGCCGTTTCGTTTTCAACGGTGTATCTGTTTTGTGGGGTGATGTGGGTGGTGGGAATTGTCTGGAAAATGATGGCCCTGTGGAAGGCGCAGGAGCAGGGGTGATGTTTCTTGATATGTGGTATGCCTGTCTTGTCGGTCAGACGCATTTGCACCACGGTTTGCACTGTTTGGTAACCATAAAAATTTGAAAAAATCTGGTATTTGCCTCGTTCGCTTGTCTTTCGCCTGCTTTACCCTACGATGAACACCATCCAAGAACAACGGAACCATACAAGCACAAAAGGGGTGAAGTATGTCATTGCAAGCTGTGCTTTTCGATATGGATGGTGTTCTGTTCGATACCCAACGTGTCTATGCCGAAGCCTGGGTCGAAACCGCACGGCAGATGGGCTATCCACTCGATATGGAAACCTACACGACGTACATTCTCGGGCATGATGTCGACCATGGCGAAGCCGAGATGCGCCGCTTGTTTGGTGATGCGTTTCCTGTCGAAGAATTCCGCCGCCGCCGTCGCGCGTATGCCAGCGAGGTGCTTGCCAATGGTGGCCTGCGCCTCAAGCCTGGCGTACACGACGTGCTTGCTTTGCTCGATGCGCATGCCATTCCGCGTGCTGTGGCGACCTCGAATGCCTGCTGGGTGGCAGAGCAGTTCCTCACCAAAACGGGCTTGCGAGATGCCTTCCAAGTGGTGGTGGGGCGTGAGGATGTCCAGTACCCCAAGCCGCACCCCGAAATTTTTCTCAAAGCCGCGGCTGCCCTGGGGGCAGAACCGCCTCGCGTGGTCGTGTTGGAAGATTCCGGCGCGGGATTGCAGGCGGCCGCACAGGCTGGCATGGTGCCCGTTTTCGTCCCCGATTTGATGTACCCACCTGACGAGGTGCGCCAATTGGCAACATATGAATTTCCCTCGTTGCAAGCGGTGGCGGCCTGGCTTTCCACCTGCCTGACGGCTGCGACATGCTAACGGACTTCTAACATGCTGCCAACGTTTTTCTAACGCGCAGTGGGTACCGTTGGAGGCGGATTTCGGCGAGGGAAGAAAAAACTCTGACGAAAGGAGGGAAGGCGTATGCTGAACCGCTGGGATCCGTTCCGCGAAATGATGACGCTGCGTGATGCGATGAACCGCCTGCTGGAAGAATCGTTCGTGACGCCGACAAATCGCACAGTGGCGGAAACGATTTATCGCCTGCCGGTGGATGTGTGGGAAACGCCCGATGCGTTCGTCGTGCAAGCGGTCGTGCCTGGGCTGTCGCATGAAGACATCGACATCGAATACAGCGACGGCTCGCTGGTGATTTCAGGCGAAATTCCGTTCGTGGAACACGAAAACGCGACCTACCATCTGCGCGAACGCTGGTATGGGAAGTTCCAACGAGTGCTGACCTTCCCGACACCGATCGATGCGGACAAGATCGAAGCCGAGCTCGAAAATGGTATCCTGACCATCACGCTGCCGAAGACCGAAGACGTGAAGCCGCGCCGCATCACGGTGAAGTCGGCCTAACGTCTTGGGCATCACCTCCTCGAGAACAAGAACGCGGGGGCTCCATTCAGCCCCCGCGTTCTTTCTTTGACTGCGCGGTCTCCTTTACGAGGCGCGCCGCCAGAAGCGTGTACTCACCCCCAACACCCCCATTGCGCCGCCCAACACCAACAGATAAAGCGCAATCGGTTGCCCGGCGTCGCCACCTGTTTCGGGTAACATGTCGGGCGCCATATCGCCAACCATGACGATATCGAAACGCGCCACTGCGCCATCCCACCCATATTCAGCGCCAAGGTCGGCTATGCCTTGAATGCCGGGGTGCATGGCAATTGGTGCCTGGGGCTCTGTTGGAACATGCCCTTCGCCACCAAGGCCGGGGACATCCGCTGCAGTTTCAGTGTTTTCTTCTGTACCGGCGTCATACGCCATCGTCTCGATGCGACCTGCTTGCAAGGGGACGGCATCTAATCCGGTAAAGCCATCGTTGGTGAAGGCGAGCATGGTCAGCGCGGTCAGCGCGTCGCCATCATGGGCAGTGATGCGAATCGTCATGCTTTCGCCGGGGGCAATCAGACCATCGCCCACCTGGACATCGGTGGCAATATCAGCAAGCGCATTGGCAAGGGGCTGCGTGTTCCCGCTCTCCGCCAGGGCTTGCACGTCGGGCGAAGCCAGGTCGCCAACCATCCAGACATGCTGCATGCCGTCGTGGGTAGCGAGCAGCGGTGGCGTGAGCACTTGCGCCGTCGTCAGGTTGGTGATGGTGACATCGTAGGCATAGGTCATCATTTGGGCCTGCGTGGCAGGCGTGCCAAGGAGAACAAGGGCTGCCAACACCAGTGTGAGGGCGAATGAACGAAGATGTTTCATGAGACTGACTCCTTTCAAGTCCTCTTTGTTCGGAACACTGCTAGTATGCCCGCCCATCCTTACGAAAGGCTTACGAAATGCTCACAAAAGTCTCACCAGTTCCACTTGTAAGCCTTTTGTAAGAAATACGTGCTATACTTGATGCAGAGAAGCCCTGTTGAGGAGGTGTGCATGGCACACATATTGCTTGTAGAAGATGAAACCAGCATTGCCGATATTGTACGGCTCTACCTCGAGCGTGATGGCCACCGCGTGGCCGTGGTTGACGATGGTGCCGCTGCCCTGCACGCATTGGAAACCACCACGCCCGATTTGATCGTGTTGGACCTGATGCTGCCCCATGTGGATGGCTGGCACATTTTGCGTTGGGTGCGTTCGCAAAGCGGTGTCCCCATCATCATCCTCACGGCACGGCGTGAAGAACCCGACCGTATTGCTGGGCTCGACCTGGGTGCGGATGATTACGTCGTCAAACCATTCAGCCCGCAAGAACTGGTGAGCCGCGTGCGGGCGGTCTTGCGCCGTACACACCCTTCTTCGCCAGCAGAGCCACTCGTGTTCGATGGTGGTGCCCTGGTGATCGACCCGGGGGCGCGTGAGGTGCGCGTGCATGATGAAGTGCGCCACCTGACAGTGCGTGAATTCGATTTGCTGTGGGTGCTTGCCTCGCACCCGCGCCAAGCCTTCTCGCGCGATCGCCTGCTCTCGCTGGTCTGGGGAAGTGATGAATTCATAGACCCGGGGACCGTGACGGTGCACATTCGCCGTGTGCGTGAAAAAATCGAGCCCGATCCGTCTGCGCCGCGCTACATCAAGACCGTGTGGGGCGTGGGGTATCGTTTCGAGGGGGACGCATGAACGCGGGACGCTTGTTTCTCAGACGGTTGCCACCCTGGCTGAGTGTACCCCCCCTGCTGTACGCGCTTGGGGTGGCATTGGCGGCGTTGGCCTCGCTGGTCGTGTTTGTCTTCGCCATGCAGCCACCCCCGCGTGATTTCTGGCTGATGGGGCTTTTCCTGGGGGGGACGGCACTAGCATCGGTGGGGGTTGGCTATGGGGCGTACCGCTTGGGCTGGTTACAACATGCGCCATCCTTGCATTGGGCGTTGCTCAGCAGTTATGTGCTTGCTAGCCTGCTCACTTTCTTGAATGTCTGGGTGATTGCGCGGCTTATGTTCGCCAGCCAGCACGATTTGCATCTGGCAACCGTTTTGCTCTTTTTCGCGGGGCTGATTGCTGTCTCGTTGGGCGCCATGGTCTCGTTGACGCTCACACACCGCCTGCGCACCTTGCGCGATGTGGCGGTGCGTGTTGCCGAAGGGCAATTCGACGTACGTGTGGCCGACGATGGACGCGACGAAGTGGCACAGCTGGCGCAAGCCTTCAACCACATGGCAGCCCGCCTGGCCACTGCCGAACGCGCCCGCTACGAAGCCGAAACCCTGCGGCGCAACCTGCTCGCCTGGGTGGGGCACGATTTACGCACGCCTCTGGCATCGCTTCGTGCTATTCTGGATGCGCTGGCGGATGATGTGGTGCCTGACCCCGCCGAACGTGCCCGCTATTTGCACATAGCTCGCCGTGATGTCGCCGGACTGGCTGCGCTCGTCGAGGATTTGTTCGAAATGGCGCAACTCGATGCCGGGGGCGTTCCCCTGGACATGGCATGGGGCTCGCTGGCCGACATTCTGTCAGATACGCTCGAAAGTGCACGCTTGCTGGGGGCACGCCGAGATATCCACGTCGAAGGCTATGCCACCCCCGACCTCGACCCGGTTTGGATGGATGCGCTGAAAGTGGCGCGGGTGCTGCAAAACATCGTCGCAAACGCGCTCCGCCACACACCGCCCGGAGGCACTGTGCGTATCACGGCCGAACGTGATGGCACACTGGCTGTCGTCAGCGTCTGCGATACGGGCGAAGGAATTGCATCGGATGATTTGCCCCACGTGTTCGACCAGTTTTATCGTGGCGACCCTGCCCGACGGCGTTCCACCGGCGGCGCCGGATTGGGACTGGCAATCGCACGTGCCATTGTCGAAGCACACGGCGGGACGATCACCATCGAAAGCACGCCTGGCGAAGGCACGTGTGTGACGTTTACGTTGCCGCATACATCGCAAACGCACGAGTGAACTGATAGCATCCTCGACCACGTACATTGAATGAACCTACTTGCCAGCGAGAACCCAACGGAGAGAGGAGTGGTAGAACATGAAACGTCTGGATCGCCGAACGTTCTTGCGCGTCTCAGCAGGTGGGGCAGCTGCGCTCGTGCTGGCTGCCTGTGGGCGTCCTGTGAGACAGCCTGAACCATCTTCACCCTCGGCGCTATCACCCACATCCACACCTGATACCGCCTCTGGTGGCATGGGGAGCAATGCGATTGCGCCTACCCCTACCTTGCCAGACGGCATTCCCACCGAGGTGCGCATTACGCCCAACGATGCGTTTTACGAAGTGGATATCGGGCGTGGACAACCCAAAATCGACCCCGATACCTACCGCCTGCGTCTCACAGGGCTGGTGGAGCGTGAACTGGAACTCTCGCTCGACGACTTGCGCCAACGTTCCGCCGGCGCGCATATGCGCACGATGGAATGTATCTCCAACCCGGTAGGGGGCAATCTCATCGGCAATGCCGTGTGGGAAGTCGTGCCGATGCGTGAATTGCTGGAAGAAGCCGGTATCCGGGAGGGGGCGGTGGAAATCATCACGCGCGCAGCTGATGGCTTCCACACCAGTGTTCCCATCGAAACGGCACTCGACCCACTGGCATATCTTGCCATTCGCATGAACGGTGAACCCCTGCCGCGCGAACATGGGTTTCCGGTGCGTTGCCTCTGGCCGGGGCGGTATGGGATGAAACAACCCAAGTGGCTGGTGGAAATCGAGGTGACCGATCGGCCGTACACGGGCTACTGGGAACAGCAAGGATGGAGCAACGATGCCTTCATCAAGGTCAACTCCCAAATCGAATTGCCCGGCGACCAAGCCCGCTTCCCGGTGGGCGAGCAGGTACTCATCAGTGGGCGGGCGTTTGCCGGGCGCTCCGGTGTCCAGCGGGTGGAGGTCAGTACCGACAATGGCGAAACCTGGCATGATGCCAATCTGGTGCAGGCCCCTGAGCATCCCGAACTGGTCTGGACGATGTGGTGGTATGTGTGGGATACGCGCGGCGTTTCACCCGGGCGCTATGTGCTGAAGGCCCGTGCCACGGATGGCGAGGGCAACACGCAAGAAGGCACACGCAGCGGGCTTTTTGGCGACACCTTCCCCGATGGCACGTCGCTCATTCATGCTCGCGCCATCTTCTTGGATGAGGTATAGCCATGACACCGCGGCGTTGGGCAATCTTCATTGGGCTGGTCGTGTTGGTGCTGGTGATTGGCACTGGCGGTGCCGTCAAACTCGAAGAACAGGATCCCTTTTGTGCCGCCTGCCACACGCAACCAGAGACGCTCTACGTGCGCCAGATCGAGGCTGCGCGCCAGCAAGGATTTGCCGAGACATTGGCCGCGTTTCACGCATTGCCGTCCGAGGCCGATGCGGACGGCGTGCGGTGTATCGACTGCCATGGTGGTGTGGGCGTGCAGGGGCGTGTGATGGCCTTGGTGACGGCTGCGGGGGACACGGTGAAGTTCATCAGTGGACGCTACGAGCAACCAGCGCGGCTCAGCGAGCCTTTTCCCGATGAGACGTGTATTCAATGCCATACTGACTATGCCGAGGACCCTGCCTTCGAAAACCATGTGCATTGGGCTTTCTTCGAGGAAGGCGCTCCTACTGACATTCGTTGTGCCGATTGCCACGTTTCACATGCTCCGGGCAATGACTTCGACCTGTACCTTTCGCGCCAGGTGGTCTTCCCCTTGTGCGAAGAGTGCCACGCGGCTTTAGGGCGCGGCCCAACCGACATGGGGCAATAGGCGTGCCATACGAAGCCCCCCTCGCCGAGCGGCGAGGGGGGCTGGGGGGAGGGGTGCAGGCAATTGTCAGAATGCCTCGGCGAGTTCGTCGCCTTGCACCATGTTGCGGATGATTTCGACGACTTCTGGATTTGCCAGCGTGGTGACGTCACCGACATCGTGCCCATTGGAGATCGCGGCGAGGACGCGGCGCATGATCTTGCCACTGCGTGTCTTCGGCAAGTCGGGCACGATGTAGACGTTCTTGGGGCGCGCAATCTTACCGATGATGGTTTCGATGGCACGCACGATTTCCTGGCGGATTTCTTCACTCGGCTCGTAGCCCGGTTTGAGCGAGGCATAGACATCAGGCACGCGCCCCTTCACTTCGTCGTGGCGGGGCACCACGGCCGCTTCTGCCACCGCCTCTACCGTGAGCACAGCGCTTTCCAGCTCCTTCGTCCCCAAACGGTGTCCGGCAACGTTGATCACGTCGTCCACGCGCCCCAGGATGCGGAAGTAGCCATCGGCGGCTTGTGTCGCAGCGTCACCGGCGAAGTAGGGCCAATCGCGCCAATCTTTGCTGTTGGGGTCTTTGTTGTACTTGGCGTAGTACGTGTTGATGAAGCGTTCGGGGTCGCCCCAGATGCCTTGTGTAATGCTCGGCCACGGGTTGCGAATGACAATGTTGCCTGCTTTGCCAGCCCCTGGTGGAATGGGATTGCCTTCATCGTCGAGGATAGCGGCATAGATGCCGGGTAATGCTGGGCCGGCGCTCCCGGGCTTCATGGGATGCAGGGCAGGAATCGTGGTGCAGAGGAAGCCACCTGTTTCGGTTTGCCACCATGTATCCACGATCACGGCACGCTCTTTGCCCACCACGTGGAAATACCAACGCCAAACGTCGGGTTCGATGGGTTCGCCTACCGTGGTCATATGCTTGAACTCATAGTTGTACCGCTGCGGTGCTTCGGGGTCGGCCTTGCGCAACATACGAATCGCCGTGGGCGAGGTGTGGAAGATGTTGACACCCAACCGTTCGGCAATGCGCCACGGGCGCCCGGCGTCGGGGTAGGTCGGCACACCTTCGTAGATGACACTGGTAGCCGCCACTGCCAACGGCCCATAGACAATGTAGGAGTGCCCTGTAATCCAGCCAATGTCGGCCATGCACCAGTACACGTCTTCGGGGTGAATATCTTGAATGTTCTTGGAGGTCCAGGCGGTGTATGCCAGGTAGCCGCCCGTGCTGTGAACATGTCCTTTGGGTTTGCCAGTGGTACCACTGGTGTACATGAGGAAGAGCGGCGCTTCGGCGGGCATCGAGACAGGTTTCACCCGTGCACTGCGGTGGGCTTTCAGCAGCTCATCCACGAAGAAGTCGCGCCCTTCGACCATGGGGGCTTCGGATTGATATTGGCGCGGGTAACGCCGCCAGACAAGCACCTTTTCGATGGGGTTCCCCATGTCAGCCGCCACCTGTACCGCTTCGTCGGCTTTGACCTTGTGGTCGAGCATCTTGCCGTTGCGGTAGTAGCCGTCCATGGTGATGAGAACTTTACTGCCCGAGTCCACAGCGCGTTCGGCACAGGCTTTACCGCTGAACCCCGCAAACACGACTGAGTGAATGATGCCCAGGCGCGCACAGGCCAGCATGGTGATGGGCAATTCCAGCACCATGGGCATATGAATGGTCACGCGGTCGCCCGTTTTCAGCCCCAGCGATTGCAGCATGGCAGCCACTTCGTTGACCCGCACGAAGAGTTCCTGGTACGTCAGCACCAGGTGAGGCTCATCTTCTGGTTCGGGCACGAAAATGAAGGCGGCTTTGTTGCGGTATTTGGGCAGGTGGCGATCGACGCAGTTGTAGCAGGCATTCAGTTTGCCACCAACGAACCACTTCCAGAAGGGTGGGTTGCTGGTGTCGAGCGTAGTGTGCCAGTATTGGTCCCAGTCGAGCAGATCGGCGTATTCTTTGAAGCATTCGGGAAAGTGGTCTTCGCTAAAACGCTCGTAGATGGTTTCATCGGTCATGTTCGCCTGGGCGATGAAGTGCATGGGGGGATAGTAGTACTCTTCTTCGCCCCAGTGGACTGCCACTTCTGCTTCGGTGACGTCCGCTTCGGTATAGTCGGTGCGAATTTCATCCGCCATAGGAGCGCCTCCTTTCGGCTGTTCGATTGTTTTTGCTGGCTTTGGGGGAAACCGAGGAAACAGCGCACGGATCATGACGTAGCCGATGAACAGGGCAAGCCGTGTGCTGCTCATCATGATACTAAAAGAGACGCATTTGGGCAACAACCACAGAAACGACAGCCCTTGCCTTGCAGATGCGATAGGTGCCACCTACTCATTCAGGTAGGTTTTACAGGTCGAAGCATCGGGCATCATTGACCGAACAAGCACCTTTTTGTATGCTATACCGCGGTGATGTTTCCCCTGTGTGTTCGAGGAGCAGGCTATGGCCGAAACCCGCCTCTCAGATATTCTGACAATTGCCGAGGAAGAGCTGAGCCGTATCGTGCTCGATATTCACGATGGCCCGGTGCAGTACATTTTCACGGCGCTTTCGATCCTGACGGGTATTCAAGAAGAGATTGCTGACGACCCTGTCAAAGCCGAATTGATGCCTGATTTGGCGCGTGTAGCAATGTTGCTGGAATCCTCGCTTTACGAGATCAAATCGTTCTTGGGCACGTTTCGCCCGCCAGAGTTTCGTCGTCGTCCGCTTGCTTCACTCATCCAGGGGCTGGTGCTGCAACATGAAGAAGCCACCAATACGCGCGTCCACCTGACGCTGGAAAATGTGCCTGAGCAGGTGGCGCTTCCTGTGAAGATTACGGTCTACCGCCTGGTGCAAGAAGCGCTGGCAAATGCGTACCGCTACGCGGGCGTCGAAGAGTTTTATGTGCGCTTGCGTGGCGAAAATGGCTGGCTCTGGCTGGAAGTGGAAGACTTCGGCAAGGGATTCGAAGTCCCCGACCTGGATGCGCCCGTGCAGGAAAACGATGCCCACATTGGCTTACGGGGCATGAAAGAACGCGTACAATTGGTGAACGGCCATTTCGAATTGCATACTCGCCCTGGTGAAGGAACGCGCATTGTGGCGAAGGTGCCGACCTATGTCTGACCAAGAGCGCATTCGTGTCGTGTTGGCGGACGATCACGCCCTGGTGTTGGAAGGATTGGTAGCGCTTCTTGAGCGCACACCCGACATTGCAGTGGTCGAAACAGTGACGAATGGCGATGAGTTGCTGGACGTGTTGGCGCGCCAGGCAGTGGATGTCGTCGTGCTGGATTTGGAGATGCCATATCACGGCTTCACGGCGCTGGAAGAAATCCGCAAGCGGCGCTTGCCGGTACGGGTGTTGGTGCTGACCGCTTTTGGTGATGGCGAAAGCATGCAACGCGCCATCGAGTTGGAAGCCGAGGGATTTGCGCTGAAAACAGAGCCGCCGCGCCAGACGGTGATGGCGATTCGGCAGGTGGCGGCGGGAATGCTGGTCTACCCACGGGCGGCACACCGCTTGATGGCGCAGCAACGTGGCGAGATGACCGACCTATCACAGCGTGAATGGGAAGTGCTGGAACAGGTAGCGCGTGGTAAAACCAACGCGGAAATTGCCGCGGCACTCTACGTGAGCGAAAACACGGTGCGCTTTCATCTCAAAAACATCTTCGAGAAACTGCACGTCTCCAACCGCACGGAAGCAGCCGCCTGGTACTTCGAACACCGTGGGCGCTACAAACCCGTACGTCGTTGACGCCAACGTTTCCACCAGTGCCACACCACCCCCATAATGACCATCCCACGCACAAGAACCACATAGACCGAACGCCAAAATGGCTTGGTGAAACGTGTCCATGCCGCAGGCGCAGGGGCATGGGGCGTCGCATCGGGGTGGACCAACATGGCGGGAGGAATGTGGCGTGGGCATTTCAAATCTGCTTTATGAAAATGTTTCAGGCAAGGTAGGCGTCGAGAGCCATCGTCTCAGCCTGCGACCATTCGACCAATTGCAGTGGCTTGGCTACAATTCCAGACAACACATGCCTGTTGCCCTTTGTTCAGCTCCCACGTTGCATTCAGGCGCTCGCAACCACTCGACCCGCCGAAGGAGGGAGCATGTTTCAGTCCATTGCCGATGTCAAGCAACGCCTGGAAAAGGCAAACTACCTCGCCAGCGATGACATAGCGACAGTCGTTTTTCTAGCCGACCGCCTGGGGAAACCGCTCCTGGTCGAAGGTCCCGCGGGTGTTGGCAAAACCGAACTCGCCAAAGCCGTTGCCGATGCTCTCAATGCCGAGTTGATTCGCCTGCAATGTTATGAAGGGCTGGACGAGGCGAAGGCGCTGTACGAGTGGCAGTATGCCAAGCAGATGCTCTACACCCAGGTGTTGCGCGACCGCGTGGGGGAACTGTTAGCCGATACGCAAACATTGCGCGAGGCGTTCGAGCGTATTGCCGAAGAGGAAGATTTGTTCTTCTCGGAACGCTTTTTGTTGCCGCGCCCCCTATTGCGTGCGCTCATGGCAGAAGAACGCCCCGTCTTGCTGATCGATGAAGTGGACAAAGCCGACCCTGAATTCGAAGCCTTTTTGCTGGAAGTGCTGAGCGACTTCCAGGTGAGTATCCCCGAATTGGGCACGATTCGTGCACGAACACAGCCATTCGTGCTGCTCACCAGCAACCAGGCGCGTGAATTGTCGGATGCGTTGAAGCGCCGTTGCTTGCACCTCTTCATCGACTACCCATCGTTCCGCGAAGAGTTGGGGGTGGTGCGCATGCGTGTCCCCGAAGCGAGCGAAGCCCTGGCGGCGGAATTGGTGGCATTTGTGCAGGAAGTGCGCAACCTTGCGCTCAAAAAAGTGCCGGGTTTGAGCGAAACGTTGGATTGGGCGCGCGCGTTGGCGTTGCTCAACGTTCACTCCCTGGGCGTGAAGGAAGTCGAACAGACGCTTGGCGTTATCATCAAGCATGAAGGGGACCAGATGCGCACGCGGCAATCGATCCCCGAGTTGTTGCGACGGGCGCAATTGCGTTTGCGGGAATGGAAGGAGTAAGCAATGGGGCATCCACCTGGTGCTATCACGAAGCTGCGTGCCAAGAATTTCCGCAGTTTGGCCGATGTAGAGATTTCTCTGGAACCATTGACGGTTTTCGTGGGGCTCAACGCGTCGGGAAAGAGCAACATCCTGGACGCGTTGCGTTTCTTGCGTGACGCGCTCACCACGACGTTGCAACAAGCTGTGGACAGTCGAGGGGGCATCAATGCGCTTCGCCGCTGGTCTCCAAAGGGGCGCCCTTTCGATATTTCCCTCGAAATACACTTTCAGGGACCAGAGTGGTGTGCGGAATATGCGATCATACTGGGAAGTAAACCGAGAGGGGCTTTTCGCGTCAAGCAAGAGCGTTGTGATGTGGACTTTCGGGGGAAGACAATTGGCTTTCACATCAAAGATGGCAAATGGGTTCGGCGCCCCGACGTGTCTTTGCCCATGTCAGAGATACTCAAAGAATACGATACGTCGGTGCCTGAAACCCTGCTATCGATGATCGAACACGTACCTGAACACGAACTCTTCCTGCCTCGCGCGGCACTTCTCTTGGGTATTCCAGCCTATACGGAGGCGTGGAATGCGTTGCGTGCCATGAGTTTTTACACCCTTTATCCCAATACCTTCCGGGAGCCTGCCAAGCCTGCGATGCCCTATCCGCTTCAGGATGAGGGCCACAACGTAGCCAGCACACTACGATCTCTGCGACGTGAAGATCGAAAAAGGTACGAGCGCATTGTGAAGTTCTTACGTGCCGCTGTGCCTGGGGTCGAAGATGTTGCCGTCAAACAGGTGGGCGGATATCTCGTCGTGGAGATCCGCCATGCCATGCACGCAAAAGAGGATCGTCGGGCATCTTTCGACTTGACCCAGGAATCCGATGGCACGTTGCGTTTGCTTGCTCTTTTCACGGCACTTTTCCAGAAGCCGCCTCGATATGTCATCGGTATCGAGGAACCAGAGCTCAACATCCATCCTGGCGCGTTGCCCGTTTTACGTGACGCCATCGAGCTTGCCTGCCAAGAGAGCCAAATTTTGATCACCACCCATAGCCCCGAACTCCTGTCCGAATTTCCCCCCGAGGTCTTTCGTGTCGTGGATCTTGTGGACGGTATTACCCATGTTGGCCCGATGTCCAAATATCAGCTTGAAGTTGTTCGCGAACACTTGTTCACAGCGGGTGAATTGTTCGTCCGTGAAGGCTTGAAGCGGGAGTAAGATGATGCCGAGGATGTGGTTGTGGGTGGAAGGAAAAGGTGAGGCTCCTCACAGAGAGACGGGAAGCGGTGGGGCAGCAGCTGTGCTCGTGCGTCGCATTTTGGGTGAGAAGTATCAGGATTACACATGGCAAATCGATCATCTCAAAGTTGGCAATGTGCACCATTTCCGAGCACACATGGCACGCTACGTAAACTACTTGCGCAAACGTCGCAACGAAATAGATGCCGTGCTGGTGCTTCTCGATCTGGACGATGGTTGTGCCATGCAGATTGCCCGAGACATGGCGAACGAGATGTGGCGACTCGAGCCACCTAATCCCATCGCTATCGTCTTGGCTGTACGAGAATACGAGGCTTGGTTTCTAGCCGCAGCCAATTCCCTCTGGGGAAGGCCGTATCATGGGAGCCCGGAAGGTGTCAGGGATGCCAAGGGAGCAGTAAGGTGCTTTTTGGAGGATTACGCTCCTACCACGTATCAGGCTTCTCTCAGTGCCCAAATGGATCTCACAGAGGCTGAACAAAACAGCCGTTCGTTCCGTCGAATCGTGCATGCCGTGGGAGAATTGCGTGAAGCCGTGTTCCAGGAGCACGAGATGAAAAAAGTGGTGGTAACACCGCGAAACGATCGTGAGCAAGGGGGCGTGTATGGATGACGTACTTGTCGGTTTTATTCGCGTGTTGCGTGCAGCAGGCATACGTGTTTCCACCAGCGAAGCCCTCGACGCAATGCAAACAGGACGGCTGACAGGGCTTCGCGACCGCCGCTTGCTCAAAGCGGCATTGCGGGCGGCGATTGTCAAACGCCAGCAGGATATTCCGCTCTTCGACGAGCTGTTCGACCGATATTTCGACCCCAATGTGGAAGAATTGCCCGTTTCGCCACAGATGGCACAACAGGGCGCACAGGACGCGCATCCATCGAAGCCGCATGAGCAATTCATGCAGGCGTTACGCGAGGCGCTGGAACGCCTGAGATTGCCGCAACTCGACCATCTGACGGAAGCGTTGCTGGCGGGCAACGTGATGGTGATTACCGCCGAGATGTTGCAACACATGTCGCCAGAGCAGTTGCAGCAACTGGAATCGTTGTTGCAACGTGGGCGGCTGACGCGCTACATTCTCGATCAGATGGGCTGGCAACGCATCCAGCAGCAAATTGGCGAACTGGCACGCGAATTACAGGCAGCGGGCGAGTTCGAGCTGGCGCAGCAGGTACGCGAACGGTTGTGGGAGTTGCAGGAGCTCTTCCCACGCTGGGTCGCCGAACAGGTGAACGATGCCTACGAACGGATGAGCCCCGCGACACAACAACAACCCCTCTCTCGCGACCTGGAACGCAAGGCGTTTTCGCGCTTCACCGAAGAGGAAGTGCGGGCCATGCAGGAGATTGTAGACGAGCTGGCTCGCAAATTGCGTGAGGATTTTGCTCGGCGCATGCGCCGTGGTGGCATTCGCCGCCTGGATGTGAGCCGCACGCTGCGTGCCAGTTATCAGACAGCGGGCGTGCCTATGGAACTTGTCTTCAAGGAACATCGCCGCAACAAGTTGCGGCTGGTCGTGCTGTGCGATGTTTCGTCATCAGTGCGGAATGCGTCACGTTTCATGTTGCAACTGGTGTATAGCTTGCAGCAACAGCGTGGGCATGTGCGCTCGTTCGTCTTCATTGCCGATGTAGACGAAGTAACCGATGTTTTCGAGCGTCATTCGGTGGATGCGGCCGTCGAAATGGCAATGGGCGAGGCGAACATCCGCTACTGGGCGCACAGCGATTTTGGCAGTGTCTTCCGCCAATTTCTGGATGAGTACAGCGACGCCCTCAACTCGCGTACGACGGTCATCGTTTTGGGCGATGGCCGCAGCAATTATTTTGCCCCTCAACTGGATGCTCTGGCGGAGATACGACGGCGGTCGCGCCAGGTCATCTGGCTCAACCCTGAATCGCAATACTCGTGGGGTATTGGCGACAGCATCATCGACTTGTACGCCCGCGAGTGCGATATGTTGACGGAGTGCCGCAATCTTGAACAACTGCGGCAGGTGATGGAACACCTGACACGCTCGGTCGCGTGACGTTGTGTTGCCGCGTTGACGTTCGTGCAAAACTGCATATCGTAAGGCATGGCTCCACAACAGGCAACAGCAGACAGAATGCCCATGGATGCGCGGACGATCGAAGCCAATTTGCAGACCGTCCAGAACCGGATAGCGGATGCGGCGGCGCGTGCTGGACGCTCGCCTGATGAGATGACGTTGGTGGCGGTCACGAAAACACACCCGCCAGAGGTCGTACGTCTGGTGTATGACCTGGGCGTGCGCGATGTGGGCGAAAATCGTGTGCATGAAGCGCTGGACAAACAAACCGCACTCGCCGAATTGTCAGACTTGCGCTGGCACATGATTGGGCATGTACAGAGCCGCAAAGTGCGGGATGTGGTGGGGCGTTTCGTACTCATCCACTCGCTCGACTCACTCAAACGTGCTCGACGGTATCAGCGCATGGCTGAACGGCTGGGTGTCGAGCAGGTAAACGTGCTGCTGGAAGTGAATGTAAGCGGCGAAGCTAGCAAGTATGGTTTCCCCGCAGTGCGTGAAAGCGATGTGTTGGCGCTGGAAGATGCTGTCGCGCAGATGCTGACCTTGCCTGCACTACGCATTCATGGCCTGATGACCATGGCGCCCTTTGTGCCGGATGTCGAAAGCATACGCCCCGTTTTTCGGGCCACACGTCGCTTGCGTGATCGCCTGGCACACCGTTTCCCGCGCGTCAACTGGGATGTCCTCTCGATGGGCATGAGCAACGATTACGAAGTGGCGATCGAAGAAGGCGCAACGATGGTGCGGATTGGCACCGCTATTTTTGGACCACGCCTTGTCAACGAACCCCAACAGAAAGAGGCAGACGCATGATTGTGCAACTCATCAACACCATCTTCGACCTGATTTACCTTGCCATTTTGTTGCGCATCCTCATTTCCTGGTTACCTGCGTTGGGCGTGCGGATTGATCCGTACAACCCTATTGTGCGCGTATTGTACCAGATCACCGACCCAATTTTGGAACCATTCCGCCGTATCATCCCCCCGATCGGCATGATCGATATCAGCCCCATTGTCGCCATTCTCGTTTTGCAATTGGTGCAAACACTCTTGATTTCGCTCTTCACGGGGTATTGAGATGCCGTTTGTGCGTGAGGATGCCGAAGGTGTCTTGCTCACGGTCCATGTGCAACCACGTGCTTCGCGTACGCAGGTGGCTGGTCTGCATGGCGACGCACTCAAAATTCGCCTGAATGCGCCCCCCGTGGATGGACGCGCCAATGCAGTGTTATGTGCTTTTCTGGCTGAACGGTTGGGACGCCCACGCAGTGCTGTCGAGGTGGTGCAGGGAAAAACGACGCGGCGTAAAGTGGTACGTATCGAAGGCGTCACCCGCGAAGATGTCCTCGCTCGATTGACATGAGCGGGAACAGAGAGCAGGGTTGCGGCGTTTGGCATGTGCAAACAACCAACCAGTGGAGGGTGACGCATGTGGAAACGAATAGCTGTGCTGGTGTTGTCTTCGATGTTGCTGACGATCTTGGTGGCATGTGGTGGTGCCGAACCATCGGAACCAATTGCTTCCCCAACACGTGAACGCCCTGGCCCGCTTCCGCCGGAACGCAGCTTGGAAGAACAGCCGCCTGCACCTGTCGTTCAGGCAGCACTGCAAGCCGTGGCTGAGGTCAGTGGTGCAAGTACAGCGGACATGGCTATTCTGGCGACAAAAGAAGTGGAATGGCCTGACACGTCGCTTGGATGTCCCAAACCAGGGGAAATGTACTTGCAGGTGATAACGCCGGGCTATGTGGTGCGTGTCCAGGCACCTGATGGTACCGAATACGAAGTGCATACAGACGCGACAGGCGACAACGCGATTGTCTGTGCGCCTGACATGCCTGACACCACGCGCGGCGGGCTGGGGACAACCACCGAATTGTCGCAACTGACGCCTACGGAATTGGCATTGAATGTGGTGGCGCAATGGTTGGGGCTGGCATCGCGGGAGCAGTTGCAGGTGCTCGAACAGGAAGATGTCGAGTGGCCAAATACGTCGCTCGGATGCCCACGCCCCGATTATGCCTACGCCGAGGTGATTGTGCCTGGCAAGCGACTGTTGGTGGAGACCCCTGATGGCACACGCTACGAGGTGCATTTGGGGCAGGATGGGCAGATGGTGGTGTGTGATGACGTACAGACACCACTCTATGAAACGATGTTGTTTGCAACGACAGATGTGGAGGGCAATATGAACCTGTCCGACGAAGCGCGGCCTGCTTTCGAGAAGGCTTTGGAAGTCCTGCAAGCCGAGGGATTTGATCCCGAGGCATTGACGCTCGAATCGTGGGAAGCGGTCACATGGCGCGATAGCAGCCTGGGGTGTCCACAACCCGACATGATGTACCTGCAAGTGTTGACGCCAGGGTATCGGTTCGTGTTGAGCGACCGTGAAGGCAACGTCGTGTATGTCCACACCAATCAGGGAACGACGGCTGTCGTGTGTAAAAATCCTGCCGAGAACGGTACGTTTTCCGACGAATAACGCCTGATTGAGGCATGCACGCAAAAAGACCTGTCAGGTTGTCGCCTGACAGGTCTTTCGTTTGGTATGGATGGTCTATGCTGAGACGCTCATCTCGAAGGCCAACGCAGCCGCCCCGTACAAACCAGCATCATCGCCAAGTGCGGCCAGCACGATGTCGAAGGTGTCGCGATAGGGCTTCATCACCAAATCGCGGGCACTTTTGCGGGCTGGTTCCAACAGCAAGTCGCCGGCATTGCTAACGCCACCCCCGACGATGATGCGCTGTGGATTGAACACATGTACGAGCAAGGCAATGCCCACACCAAGGTAATGCCCTGCACGTGCCAGCACATGTTGCGCGGTGGCGTCGCCTTGTTGCGCTGCTTGCACGACTTCGACGGCGGTGAGAGGCCCCGTGTGGTCGGCAAGCAGGCTGGGCCAGCCACGTTTCAGTGCGGCTTCGGCTTCGCGGGCAATGTTCGGACCGCTGGCCAGGGCTTCCAGATGGCCGCGTTGCCCACAGCCACAGAGTGGCCCATCAGGCACGATGGGCATATGCCCGATTTCGGCGGCCATGCCGTGTGCTCCTGTGAGCAGATGCCCGTTGCTCACCACGCCGCCGCCAATACCTGTGCTTACGGTGAGGTAGATGATGTCGCTCAGTCCGCGCCCTGCTCCGTAGCGGTATTCGCCCAGCGCTGCAAGATTGGCATCGTTGCCCAGAAAGATGGTCATGTTGAGCAAGTCATGAAGATGTGCCGCCAGGGGCACATCCGCCCACCCAGGCAGGTTCGGTGGACTGGCAACGACGCCTCGCTTTTCATCCACAGGACCAGGTGCTGTGACGCCAACCCCCACCACCGACTGACCATTTGCGGCAACTAGCACATCACGCACAACGCTGGCAATGCGTTCGATCACCGCCTCAGGGCCGCGCTCGGCCTCGGTGCGGACGCGGGTGCGTGCAAGAATGGCACCGTTCGCAGAGAAGAGAGCAGCCCGCAAATGGGTGCCGCCCAGATCGACAGCGACAGCAAGTGGGGAAGTCGTGGGTTCCATTGGCTTTACTCCTTTTGATCTGGTGAATGGCGTTGTACAAGTGGTTTCACGGCGTCCAAAATGACGTGAGCCAGCACCTCTTTGGGCATGGGTTCCAGTGGGTTCGGTTCCCCCTTCCGTGGAATGAGCGTTGCCTGGACGCGGCCATCGCCGAACGATTGTGGCACAGGGTTGGCCACAATGAGGTCGAGCCCTTTGCGCATTAGTTTTTGGCGGGCATTTTCGATGAGGTTATCGGTTTCGGCTGCCCAACCAACGACGACCAGATGCGGCGGGCGTACTTGCTTCACGTCGGCAAGAACGTCAGGATTGCGTACCAGTCGCAAGATGAGGTCGGCATCGCTTTTTTTGATTTTTTGCGCGGCCGCGTCGGCAGGGCGGTAATCGGCGACGGCAGCGGCCATGAAGAGGGCATGGGCATCTTGAATGGCGTCGAGAACGGCGTCGCGCATCTGGCGGGCACTCTCCACGGGCACGATGGTCGCGCCTTCGGGGGGGGACAAATGGCGAGCCGTCGTGATGAGGGTCACGTGTGCGCCGCGGTCAAGGGCAGCTTCGGCCATCGCGTAGCCCATGGCACCTGATGAGTGGTTGCTGATGAATCGCACGGGGTCAATGGCTTCACGTGTGCCACCCGCAGTAATCACAATGCGCCGACCAGCCCAGTCTTGCGGGGTGAGAACACGGCGCAGGGTGGTGAGAATACGTTCCTGCGAGGCAAGCCGTCCAACTCCTTTGGCACCCGATGCCAGATGGCCTGCTTCGGGTTCGACGATATGCACGCCCCGTTCGCGCAGGGTGGCAATGTGTGTTTGTGTGGCGGGGTGGTACCACATGTTGGTTTCCATAGCGGGTGCCACAATGATGGGGCAGGTGGCTGCCAACGCCGTGGTGGTGAGCAGATTGTCGGCAAGCCCCAGCGCAAGTTTGGCGATGGTATTGGCCGTGGTGGGAGCAATCAGGAAAGCGTCGGCGGTTTTCCCCAGCGTCACATGGCCGATTTCGGTTTCCGCCATGAGCGAAAACATGTCGGTGAGCACTGGCCGATGCGTGATCGCTTGGAATGAAAGCGGTTGCACCATTTTGGTTGCTGCTTCGGTCATGAGAACGTTCACACGTGCCTCGGCTTGCACAAGCGCACTCGCCAGTGCGACGGCTTTGTAGGTGGCAATCGAACCAGTTACGCCCAACACAATATGTTTGTTCGCAAAGCGGTTCAGTCGCATGGGTGTACTCCATCGTTCAGTATGACATGGCTGTGTGCATCAGTGCGCAGGTGAGAGAGGGTCGTTGTGGCAGGGCAATTGACGCCACTGCATTCCTTTGATACGCTCGCAGATACTACCACGTGCCCATCAAGCGTCAATCGAAGGGGATGAAGCATATGGCCTCGATTTATCTTTCGTTAGGGAGCAATCAGGGTGATTTGCTCTACAATTTACAACGTGCCAAAGAGGTGTTGCAGCACCGACAGTGGGTTGTGTTGGAAACGTGTTCACCAGTCTATGTGAGCGAGCCATGGGGGAAGCTCAACCAACCGTGGTTTCTCAATCAGGTGTGCCGTGCGCGAACCGATCTAAGCCCGCGAGCATTGATTCGGTTCTTCCGGGCAATCGAGTACGACATGGGGCGACGTCACGATGAAGAAGAACGTTGGGGACCACGCACGATCGACATTGACTTGTTGGATTATGACGGGCGTGTGGAGAAAGACCACATTGTCGAAGTGCCGCACCCTCGCTTGCATCGACGCCGATTCGTGCTTGTGCCGCTGAATGATATTGCCCCTGACTGGCGGCATCCTGTGTTGGGGAAAACGGCAGCGGAACTGCTGGCAGAATGCCCTGACACGGGGAAGGTGCATCCCCTGTGAGTGTGGAGGGGGAGATACCCGCCCCATCCAATGCGGATGGGGCATTTGTTTTCTTTACTGTGGCTGATGTTCGAGACGCAGATGTGCCAGTGCCAACCGGATGGTCTGAACATGAATGTCCACGGTCTCTTCGATTGGAACGGCATAGCCCCCTGCCATCACCACGACCACGGGCGTCCCTGCTTGGCGGCAAAATGAAAAGACCATGCGATCGCGTTCCGCTAGCCCCGTTTTGGTGAGGGCAAGCCGCCCCAGGCGGTCGCCTGCAAAAGGGTCGGCACCACTGACGTAAAAGACAATCTCGGGAGCGCTGGCGTCGAAGGCATGCGTCAATCCGCGTTCAAGAGCGGCGAGATAGGTTTCGTCATCCGTGTTGTCGTCCAGGCCAATGTCGAGGTCGCCGTTGATTTTGCGAAAAGGGAAGTTTTTCGCCCCGTGGATTGAGAACGTGTAGACGGTTGGGTCGTCGGCAAAGATGGCAGCCGTCCCGTTCCCCTGGTGAACGTCGCAATCGACGACCAGCACGCGCGTGATCAGCCCTTCGGCTTGCAATGTGCGGGCTGCCACAGCGACGTCGTTGAAGACGCAAAATCCCTGCCCTTCGTCGGCGGTGGCATGATGTGTGCCCCCAGCGAGGTTGATACCTACGCCAACATGCAAGGCGGTGTGTGCCGCGGCCACCGTTGCGCCAACCGAACGGCGTGAGCGTTCGACCATTTGCGGCGACCACGGGAACCCAACGCGACGAATTTCCTGCCGGGTAAGCACCCCATGTTGCACGCGATGGACGTAATCGGTGGTGTGGGCGCGTTGCAGCATCTCATCGGTGGCGGCGGGCGGAATAGCAAGCTGTTCAGGAGGAATGATCCCCTCGGCAAGCACACGTTCGCGCAACAGGCGGTATTTTTGCATGGGGAAGCGGTGCCCTTCGGGCAGGGGCAACACAAACGTATCGCTGTAATAGGCAACAGGGTGGTGCGTCTGGCTCATGCCTCGATATCCCGCAAGTGTTCTGTCAGGTTGTGGAAATGAAGCCGCCAGCGCTCGCGGTATGGGTGATCGACGTATTCGAATTTGCTGATGGCGGTGTTCTGGACCCACACCTCGCAGTGTCGCCAGGGGCCGATATTGAAAACGTGGTCGAAAACGGCATCGAAAACGCCGCCGTGGGCGACAATGACAATGGTGTCGCCAGCATGACGTTCCACGGCTTCTTCGATGAACATGCCCACGCGGGTGCGAAAATGCATGTACGACTCAGCGTCGGTTGCCGATTTCATAGTGGGCGAAAATGGCCGCGCACTCGACCAGAAGTCGGCGTACTCGCGGGGGAGGGCGTGTTCCGGCCAAGGCGTATGATCGAGGCGGTTGTTGCCAATTTCGCGCAAACGATCGTCGAAGCGAATAGGCACGCCATAGGCGCGGGCGAGTGGTTCGGCTGTTTCGCGTGCGCGTTTCATGGTGCTGGCATAGAGCGCATCGATGTGCGGCTCCTGTTGCGGCAACCAGCGTGCCAGGGCTTCGGCCTGGCGTTTCCCCAATTCGGTCAGCGGCTCGTCGCTATTGCCATATTGCCACTCTTTTAGATTGACATAACTTTGGCCGTGGCGTATGAGATAGAGGTACATAAGACACACTCCTGCTCGAATGAATGATAGACGACAAGTATGCCAGGAGTTGCGCCTTGGGCAAATGTCTCTGGTGTGATTACGGCTCTTCTTCGACCAGCCACGGACGATACCACGGCACCATCGCTTGTTGCACATCGCGCCGCACGTACGGGTCGAGTGTGTAGAGTGCGTGCCCGATGGTGGGCGTGTACGAGACGTAGATAGTGGGATCGCCACTGATGACAACACGCCATGGGAGCGGAATGGGAAGTTGCGAAAGGGCGCGATAGGTGATGCGCTGGTTCGATGTGTTGATTTCGACCCCGTAGGAGGGATAGTTGTCGGTGGCGAGCAACACCGCGCGGTAGGGTTCGTCAAGCAGTGGCGCAGTTGCTGCTGCGTCGAGCAGGGGGGTGAGCGCTGCTGTTGGGATGGTTATCGGCACGGTTTGGGTCATGGCGTCCGTACCAGTACCAGCGGTGTAGGTGGCGCTTCCTATGGCTTGGTCGTTCGTAATGGTGAGCGTGAAGACGCCCATGATGGGGGCCTGGGGGGCACCCCCGTTCCACGCATGTGTGATGACGATGGTTTCCACCAGTTCGGGCTCGAACAGGGGCCGACTGACCACGCTTGTATGGTCGATAGGGAGTGGGGCGCCTGTAGTGTCGAGTTTTTGGAGCACAAACCCAAGCGCGTTTTCGTCATTGGTGGGTGAGGCAAAGAGCAGAAGCGCCCCTTTGCGTTCGACACGCACGGGTGGGCTGGCACCGTCGTCGAAGAAGAGGATGCCATCGCTATTGGCGCTGAATACGCCGCGAAACGTATTGGCTTCGCCGCCAAAGGTGGCATGCCCATCTGCTTCGATGACGAGATGCCAGCGATCGAGTGCGCCCGGCATTGCCCATTGGCCGACAAGATCATTGGAGAGAGGGGCTGGTTCGCCTTCGGGGGGCATGATCTGCTCATTGGCGGCTTGCTTGGCAAGGATGAAGGCGGGTTGCTGGCTGGTGTCCGGCGTGCGATAGACGTACATGCGGTTGCTCTTGAATGTGGCAAAGTACGGTTCACTGAAGCCATCGTCCAGAGCGAATACGTCCTCACCGTTCGAGACCAGAGTGAGTTCGATGGTTTCGTTGCCAGTACGCATGGCAACAGTGCCGTCGGCGTCGATGTCCAGTGCGAATGTGGCATCGCTGGGGGAGACCCATGTGCCGGGGATGTGCGCTGGAAGCTCCGTGGCGGAAGCGTGTGGCGTTGGGGCTGGCGTCGGTGTTGTGGTTGGGGTGGGAGGAGTCGTACAGGCAGCAAGGACAATGATGGTGGTCAGCAGGTATGTCGTCCAAAAGCGGTACATGGCCGTCGGGCTCCTTTTGTTGGATGGGTGAGAGGGAGCAAGTGTAATGCAGATTCGATAGCGAGCAAGGCGTATAACAACGAAGCAGCCTTCCTATTGAGGAAGGCTGCTTCGCATGGTTGTTGGGGGGGGGCGATGTTCAATCGTCGCCGGGGGGAGAAGCAATACGCAGCTCTTCGGCGTCGAGCATACGGAGATCTGAAAAGCGCAAAATACGGCCGTTATGCGCTTGTGCAAAAGTTGCTGCTTCTGTCGAGGATGCAAACGCGATCAGACCATATCCCATTGGCGTGGCGATCGCTGGCGTATGAACGAAGGTTGCGTCGTCAGCGCGAATCCACTCTTGACTCTGGTAATCGTGTACCCATGCGGTTGCATTTTGGACATTGTTTTTGTGCATGTGCATCAGCATATCGCCAATATCGTCGAAGCGATATGATTGCCCATCTTCGGTAATGTAAGCAGCAGCGAACCGTTTGTCTTGAATGAGCATATGGCATTCGTCACAAGCATCTTCTCCATACCGGATCGAAGGTGGTTGATTGAGAGCAGCATCGGATTGCCCACATGCTATTGTTGTCAAAAGGATCATGCACCAGATGAGAAGGCGTGTCACACGTCGCTCCTTTCGTTCATATGGTGTCGCGTTGCTTGAATGCCGTGTACGATAGCGTCAAGGGAATGAGCGTCCAAGCTGTGAGGATTGCGACCAACAAGAAGGATAGATGTGTTCCATACGTCCGCATAGCGTATAGACCAGCAGGACCGAGAACATCGAGGTTGCTTTGCACTGCCATGATGGCACTGAGCTTGAAGACTTGTAATGGGTTGAGGATAGTCAACATGAAAAGGCTGCGAAGCGGCAGCGTCCGCACGAAGGCCGTTCCCAACACCCCCAAATCACCGATGAAGACGAAGAGGAGCCAAGTAAAGATGGAGGCGCCCACAGCAGTAGCGACTCGACGGCTGAACACGGAGATCAAGATGCCGACGGCTGCCATGCCGATGGTGAGTAGCATCGCGACGAGTACCATCATAGCGTATGCGCGGACATTTCCATTGCTCCCACCCCAGGCGAGGACGAGCGCTCCAATACCGAATCCTGTTGCCAGCGTTGCACAAAGGACGGCTGCCAGCCCAATGAATTTTCCAAGCAACAGTTCCCCATGCCCAATCGGGTACGCCATCAGATACGCGAGTGAACCTTGTTCTCGCTCACTCGCCAGGCTCATCGCCCCCAGTGTCAGTGCCATAAGCGGAACGATCAGAAGCACGAGGTTGATGAGTGTAGCCGCCGTGCGGCCGAAGCCTGCCAACCCCTGCCCGCGTGCCCCGACGACACCGAGCCAGGCAAACCCCACCGTTAGAGTGGTAAACATGAGGGCAAAGATCAAGAACCACCGGTTTTGTAGAGCATCGCGCATCTCTTTTTGAACGATCAAGCTGACATTTTCCCAATCGAACATGCCGTTTTCTCCTTCGATTACTCGTGTAATGCCCATTCGAGCGAAAAATCGCGCACCTCGATGTCGGCTCGAAGCAGCGTTTCGAGGACGGTCGTCTTTTGGAGCGCTGGAATGAATATCTTGATGCCGTGACTATTTACCGAGGCAGTAAACCCCTTTGCTTGTAACACGTCCAGGGCTTGCATCTTCTGGTGTGGGGCGACGTAGACGCGAAGCAGCAGCGTATGTCCGATTGTCTCGGCCAAGCGATGCGGAGTCGCGTCGGCAACCAGGCGTCCACTTTCGAGCAACAATACACGGTCTGCAAGAGTGGCTATCTCTTCGAGGCGGTGGGATGTGTACACAAGTGTCTTCCCAGCCGCTTTCAAATCGTGAAGGAGGTGCATGAAGTCGTCGCGTGCCCGTACATCCAGGTTGGCTGTTGGCTCGTCGAACAAGAGCAGAGGGGGATCCCCAATGAGCGCGAGTGCCAATGCCAACCGCTGCTTCAATCCGCCTGACAATTCTCGAACCTGCTTGTGAAGATGGGGGCGTAGGTCGAGTCGATCGAGTAGCTCGTCGGGAATGTAGCTGGCTTTTTTGAGCCGTGCGTAGAAAACGAGTGTATTGGCGACGCGCATGTTTTCGTGAAACGAGAGTTCTTGCGGAACGAAGCCCAGCAGGCGTCGTGCTTCACGGCCTTGCGTGCGTATATCGTGTCCAGCAATGCGGACCTCTCCTTCATAGTGATATAACCCTAACAGGCAGCGTAGAATCGTCGTCTTCCCAGCACCATTGGCGCCCCACAATGCTACGGATTCGCCTGTCTCGACTTCGAAAGAGACTTGGTCGACAGCTGTCAGAGCGCCAAACCGTTTCGTCAGTCGTTCTACATGAATCATCATCGTTCTCCTACCATCGTTCCGGTTCGTACTGGCGTATATGCGTTTTGAGGGATCATTTTCCATAAGAGCAACCCGGCCAGGAGCAGCAATCCGAGCCCGAGCGCAACCATCGGTCGTGGTGACGTGGCCGCTGCTGGCGGGACACCTTGTGGAAAGGAGGGATGCATCCTGGGGTGTGGATCTTCGAATCTGGGTTGTGGCCGAACGATTGGTAATGCACGTGCCGCAAAATCGATGGCTTGCATGACAGGGCTGTAAAGAAAAATGCGTAGTTCTGGTTTGCGATCGGTCAGATTCTCGAAAAGATGTTGGGCGCGGTATGGAATGTCACCTATGCCGTCATTGTCGGCGTCGAAGCCCACATAATCGCTCCAATAGTTGTTCATCCATGTGTTGGCGTGGAGTTTGCCTTGCTTGCCCCCCTTGATAGCAACTTGCTGAACATTCTCGATGAAACTATTGATGTAGAAGGTATTGCGTTCGACCGAGGGGAGCATGGCAACACCAATGTCGTTGTAGGCGAAAACGTTATGTTCGAAGCGCATAGTGCTGTCGATTTCACGTGGCGAGTTGTCCAAGAAAGCCCCGATACGGTTGTCGGCGAAGATGTTTTCTTGGATGATAGCGTCATCCATATCCTTCAAGCCGATACCGTATCCACTTGGGCCACGATTGCTTTCGATACGATTGTGATGGAAAGCGAGCCGACGGCTGTACATCAAAAATGCGCCGACGGAGTTATGTCGGAGCGTGTTGCCGCTGATATCGGCATCATCACAATACATGAAATGCAATCCGTAGCGCCCGTTTTCGACGACATTGTTGCGTACGGTTAGCTGTTCCGAATACCAAAGCACCACATCGCGTCCACGGCGCACATGGTTGTTTTCGATGATAGTAGAATGGCTCGACCAAATACGGATAGCATCACCGCGTCGGGCTAACTCGATATCTTTCCCTACCAGGATGTTGTTGCGGATGATACTTTCATGTGCTTCGCGAAGATAGATGCCGAACAAGATGTCTTCGAAGCGATTGTTTTCGATGGTCGTACGTGGTGCCTCGGATTCGATGCCAGCATTTTCTTCATCGAGTGAAGAGCCGCTGTTGCGAATGAGGAAGCCGGTAATGGTCACATCAGGCGCTCTGATCGAGAGAATGCTGCCTTTCCCCAGACCATCGATGATCGGCCATTGCACGCCACGCAGTGTCAGTGGCTTGGTGATCTCGAAATGACCAGTGTAGGTCCCCCCTCGCACCTCGATCGTGGCGCCGGCCGGAGCGGCTTCGATGGCGGCACGCAAGTCTTGCCATTCACCATCTTCACCGACGATGAGAAGCGTCTCGTCGGCCCTCACGGGGTGGGGGGCGAGCATACCACCCAGGCTGATGAGCAAACAGGTCAGAAGGGCAAGTCGGAAGAATCTCATCGTTCGCGCCTCATGACGTTTCATGGGAAGTATGCTTGTCGGCGTGTTGCATGGTGTCTACAAGAGGTTTGTATGCTTCACGATGGAAGTACAACCCTGCAAGAATCAGGATGGATGCCAATACGGCCAGGTAAAAGCCATTTTCGAATGTAGCAATTGTTTTGAATTGCCCTACGTATCCTTCACCGTAGATCGGTGGCACGAATGGTTTGATGGTATTTCTAAGAGGGGCTTGTGGATCCAAATTCTGACCGAAGTTCCGCATCCAGTAATACATGTCTCCTATGAAAATGAAGGGGAAGAGCAAGGCTGGCAATGTCAACAAGGCCGCATACTGGTTGTGAACATAAATGGCAGCAATGACGAGTAGCGAGATGACGCCAACGATGAAGATGCTCAAAGAGCGTTCGAGTGAGGCGGCTTCTTCGAGAGGACGCATCCCAATGTAATGGTTGAGTGTGTCGATCTCTTGGATGTCGCCTTCGAGGCGATTGATGTACACATAAACGTACAATCCTTGGGGATATTGGGGGGCGAAGAGTTTCAGGCGCCAATATGGCTGGAAGATCGAAACGATAAGCACGAATGCTGCCATTCCCAACAAGACAGTCGGAAGCAGGAATCGCAGGCGCTCTTGTTCGAGCAGGTCGTGTGGTGGGCGTGGCCCTAAGATCTTTTCGAGTTCCGTCATCGTTGTCCCCCCGTTTCAGATGATGTGCTCACTGCTGGGATCTCGTGTCAAACGAATCTGATTGCTTCACTTCCCACGAGACCTCCAGAGTGAGGTGGGGGTGGTCATGCCATCCACGGACCACCCCCTGGCTCTGTTCCTTTATGGTTGAACCAGCAGGTAGCCGGTCATTTCAAGGTGCAATGCCGAACAGAATTCGGTGCAGTAGTAGCTGAAGACGCCATCCTCGACAGCATCGAATTCGAAGGTAACGGTTTCGCCCGGTTCGATACTCAGATTGATGTTGTAGCCGGGAAGGGCGAAACCATGTGTGGCGTCTTTGGCACGTTCGATGTTGGTAATGTGCCAGATGACGTGGTCGCCTTTCTTGATTTCGATCTGTTCAGGCGTGAAGTGGCTGCGTACAGCCGTCATGAAGATTTCGACGGTATTGCCATTGCGTTCCACACGTTCCTCGCCTGGTAGTGTGGCGTATGGCGATTTGGCTTGAGTATGCGGGTCCCACCCCACTTCTGGGTAGACTTCCCAAGCATGCAGCTTGTCTGCCTTGATCATTTGCGCGTAATGGGGTTCACCCAAACCGATTGGCATATCGTACAGCAATTGCATCTGCGTGCCTGGTTGTGAGATGTCGATCAGCTGGAAGTTTTGTGGCAAAAGCGGCCCTACGTTGACGAAACGGTCGATGGCCCATTTGTTGAGTGCCACTAGGTATTTCCCATCTGGATCGACTGTATCACCCTCGGCAGCAACCAGGTGACCGATGTTGTAATTGACAGGAATTTTGTTGACGAGGGTCCAGGGGTCATCGGGGTTCTTGGCGGCGTAGTCACCACCGAGCGTCCAACGTGCGACGGCGCTATCCAAGAACAGGCTGGTGTAGGCGTACCCCTGATTGTCGAATTGCGTATGCAGTGGCCCCAAGCCCACTTCTACCTGTGCTTCGACGACATCATCGAAGTTGAGAATGGGAACACCATACTGATCCGTTTCCGTGGGACCGGCTTCGATCGCCTGCATGATTTTCTCGAAGGAGTAAATCGTGACATGGGGATCGAGTTTGCCGGCAACGACGAGATAGTCACCACCGGGGGCCACGTCTACACCATGCGGGCTTTTGGGCTCCGGCGCAAAGAAAAGCACCTTTTCTGCCGTTGCCACATCGAGCGGCAAGACTTTGAAACCATTGACTTCTCGATAGTTGCCCGCTTCGATGAGTTCGACGGCTTTGTTCAGATTGATGATATGGAGGTAATCCATATCGCGTTGGGAGGCGCCTGCCTCGAATGGTGGATCCCCTTTTTCCACGCCACCGGTGGCCATTTCAGTGTTGAACGAATTGCAGAAGACCCAGCCATCGCTAACTTTCTTGCCCGCATCGCAAAGATCTTGCCAATAGGGCGGAAGTTCGAGTGCAAATGATTCTTCTGGGCGAATTCGGCCACTTTCGCGGTCGAATTTCCAGAAGGTCACCATCCCCCGGTACTCTTCCGCATACTTGTCGAGCGAAGCATATTTCCACCCGAGTGGTGCTGCGTATTGACCACCTTCGATGACCCAGTCGGTGTTGGGGGTGACCATCGTACCGCCGTGATCGTTTAGTGCGATGGGATTCTTGACAATCTGTTTGGTTTCGAAGTCGCGTAGATCGATGAGAGCGACACGCCCATTGGCTTTGTCGTTGATGAAGAGCCAGTCGCCATCATAATCCCCGTTCGTTTCGCTCAGTGCGGGGTGATGCGTGTCGGCCCACAAGACATCGCGGTCATTGACACGCCCCTCTTCGAGTACTTTCATGGTCGATTCAGCGCCATATCCCCATCCCTGCCAGGGTTCGGGTGTGAAGACGCCAATGACTTTGAGCAGGCGCATGGAGGGCACACCAATGACGAGCACTTGCCCAGAGTGACCACCCGACGAGAAAATGACGTATTCATCCGGTTGTCCGCTGGGAACGTAGGTTTTCAATGCAGCCACAACGTCATCCGGCGAAAGGCCTCTGGCTTCTGCGATCGCTTGTGCATCACCGCTCAGTGCGACTTGCCCGGTTTGAGGCTCGGTGGTCGGTTCAGCGGTCGTTTCTTCTGCTGGATTGCGAAGAATGAGAAAAACAACCACCAGAACAGCAACGACCACGAGTGCAGAAACGAGATACGGCATATACTTCTGGCGTGGGTTCTGGACACTCATTTTTCTGCTCCTTGCTGATGATTTGTTGGAAAAGTGGAAAAGGGCTCCGTTATCACTCTATCTGCTTAGGGGCAGAACATATTTGCGCTAGCGCAAATCGAGGGGGTGAACAACGTCATCGAAATTGGATGATAGATGTCATGTGCCATGTTGAAACGAAAGCAGCCACCGCGTGGGTGGCTGCTGAGACAAGGAGGAGAAGGATGAAACAGCGCTGTTGCGCCTAGCTGCCTACATTCAGGCTTTCCAAAGTCACACCATTGGGGCGCACAGCCAGCGTAATGGTGGCAACTGGTGTGCCGATGGTAATCGTGAAGTGCCCCAATGTGCGCATGTTGACGCGCACGGATGTTATTTCGTGCCCGACAAACGCTTCGAGGGCGCGGTTGATGGAAGCCAGCTGCGTGCTGGTTTCGCGGCCTTGTGGCGTTTGGCGGAAAATGTCAGTGAACAGGCGTTCGCCCTCAGCCGTGTAGAGCCGCCGAGTACGCCCAGACATGAGCGAGACGCCCAAAATTTCCCCAAGCAAGCCTTGCAGCTCTGGCGGTACTTCGCCCGTTTCGACAGTGCGCCCCAGACGGTTGAGCACTGCTTGGCGATCGGGGGGCACACTTGGCAAATAGGCTGCGACTTCGCGCAGCACAAGGTCACGTGCCTCGCGCTCAATAAACAAACTGCCGGTTTGCGGTTCAGTGGTGACCATTGCCGTTCACTCCTAAAATGGCGTGGACTTCGTGTTCGAACCCTCCCGTCTCGATGGGGCAGTGAATACCGCATTCCTTGGGGGCGTTCGTTTCCCACCACCAGCGCCCGGCACGGTTGTCTTCGCCGGGTTGAATGGGGCGCGTGCAGGGGGCGCACCCAATGCTGGTGTAGCCCTGATCGTAGAGCGGGTTGTAGGGCACATTGTTGGCGCGCACGTATTCCCACACTTCATCCTCGGTCCAGTCGGCGAGCGGGTTGATCTTCACAATCGCATTGTGGTCGTGGTCGAGTTCGACTTTGCGAATCGCCGCCCGCGATGCCCATTGGTCGCGCCGCAGCCCGGTGAACCAGGCATCGACGTCGGCCAGGGCACGCAACAAGGGTTGTACTTTGCGAATGTGGCAGCAGAGCAAGCGCAGTTCGACGCTTTTGTAGAATCCATCGAAGCCAAAGGCATTCACATAGCGTTCGACTTCGGCTGCATCGGGGAAGAACGCTTCGAAGTGTGCCTCAGGGTATCGTTCGCGTACTTCTTCGATGAACGCGTAGGTTTCTTGTGGCAGCCGTCCCGTATCGACTGTGATCACGCGCACATCAGGGCGAATGCGGTAGGCCATGTCCAGCACGACCATGCCGTCGATCTGAAACGACGTGACGATCGCCACGCGGTCGCCGAAGGTTTCCAGCCCCCAGCGAATGACCGCTTGCGGTTCCTGGTCGTCCAATTCGATGGCAATTTCGCCAAGTTCCAAATCGTCGAACGTAACCTGCGGCATATTGGCACCTCCTCGGATCGGTTGCATCGGTTTTTCTGGTTCAGCCACCTGCCAGTGCCGGCAAAATCACGATATGGTCGCCGGGTTTCACAGGTGTATCCCAGCCTTGCAGATACCCAATCTCCTCCTCATTGACATAAATGTTGAGCAGTGGCGATTCTCCTTGCCCATTGGCTTCGACGTATTCGAGCAAGTCGGGGTACGATGTGCCGACGGAAGCAAACACGTCGCGAATCGTGCGTCCTTCGGCGCGGATGATGTTGGCCCCACCGCTCAGGTGGAGCAATGGCCCTGGGATGCGCACGGTGATGGCGCTTTCGGATTCCTCTTCGATCGCCACAGGCAGGCTTTCGATTTCGCCCAGGGCGATCGCTTTCAGTTCTTCGTCGGTGTGTGCCTGGGCGAATTCGTAAAAGGTGAACGAGGGATCTCCCGCCCGTGATTCTCGTTCGTTCAACCAGGCACGCACGAGGCGCACGACGGCGAGCGTTGTTTCTTTGTCGGGCAGGCGGCGGATGATGGGTTTGCCAATCGAGGTGCGCACACCCAGGCCGCCGCGCAGCGTGATGTCATAGGCGTGGATGAGGGAGCCATCTGGCTGGCGAGCCATCGTCCCTTGCAACCCAATGTCTCCCACCCAGTGGTGGGCGCAGGCGTGCGGGCAGCCATCCAGGTGAATTTTGAGCCCGCTTATGGCATCGCCAAATTCCTGGTCGAGGACTTCGAGAATCTCTTTCAGTTTCTCTTTGGTCTCGGACACCGAGTAGTTGCAAAACTGGTGACTGGTGCAGGCAATAGAAGTGCCATACGCCTGGTTGATGGTTACAGGCAAGCCGACGTCTTCCAATTGTTCGACAAGCCAGGGAGTACGCTCTTCGGGAACATAGCCGATGATGAAGTTTTGCTGGCGGGTGAAGCGAATATCGCCGCCCACTTCCTCGACAATATCGGCGACGCGTTGCATTTGATGACTGTAGAACCAGCCCATAGGGACAGGAACCCCCACGTAGTTGAAGCCTTCCTGCTTTTGGGGATGAATTCCCAGATGGTGGTTTTCACCTTCTGGCGGCGGGGCTTTGGCATCTTCCAGGCGATAGCCAAGCCGCTCTTCCACCATCTGACGCACGCCTTCGGGGCCGTAGTCATCCATCATGAATTTGATACGGGCTTTGGCGCGGCTGCGGCGGTACCGCAGGTTTTCTTGCCACACATCGGTGATGGCACGCAGAACGTCGATCGTTCGATCGAGTGGCACGAACACACCCAGGTCGCGGGCGATGCGTGGGAGAATTGACAACCCGCCGCCCACACGCACCGCAAAGCCGGGCCGTCCATCCTTGATCACGCCAATCAAGGCGATGTCGTGGATTTCGGGCGCATTGCACTGGAAGCGGCATGCAGCAATGGTGAATTTGTGTTTGCGCGGCAGATTGGAATAGTCGGGATTGCCGTAGAAGTAACGCGCGACTTCTTCGATGATGGGGTGTACATCGAAGAGTTCATCGCGGCTGATGCCGGCGACGGGGCATCCCGTCACATTGCGCACGGTATCGCCCTCGCCGCCCACCGTGGTCAGCCCGGTGGCTTGAATGGCGTCCAAGACAGCGGGGAGGTCGTCGAGCCGTACCCAGTGCAGTTGCACGCCTTGCCGCGTGGTCAATTCGGCATAGCCACGCCCATATTGCTCGGCAACCGCGGCCACGCCACGCAGTTGTTGTGGTGTGAGATGCCCGCCCGGCACCTTGATGCGCACCATGAATGTCCCGATTTTGGGTTTGTCATGCGTCAGTCCCCACCAGTTGAGCAAGACGATATCTTCCTCGGGGATGGCTTCGTAGCCTTTGGCAATCATGTCGGGCAATTCGTCGATGATATCAAGTGGAAACTTCTGTTGTTTCAAGCGTTCGATGCTATTGCGTTTGAGAACTTCCTCCCAGGTTGGGATGGGAAGTGTCGAGGGTGCTGTCGTCATAAGCCATTCCTCCGCACGTGTTGGTTGGAATTTGCCAGCAAACGAAAATGCCTCCGCACAGGGCGGAGGCATTTTCATTGCCTGCCAACGGGTATGAAAAAGCCCCCGCACCTGGTGATGGACGGGGGCCTTGTGCGCGTTTCAGGCCAATGCGTGTGATGTGACGTGCATCAGCCGCGCGGGCGTCAAGGCCCCCGCTGCGGACAGATACACAGACACATGGTGTTGGCGATTGGCTGATATGAATATGAACGCATGGTGTTTTTTCGTTTCCTTGTGTTGATTCGTTGACGCTGCACAAGATAACAGATTCATGTTTCGAAAGCAAGCCCCTTTTGGCGGAGAATGGCGGTCCTTTTGGGCCATTTGGGCTTTCATACTCTTAGGGCGTACCTGTACACGACATGCCAAAACAGACGGGGCTTACTTGAACTTTTACGATTGACGATGCGGGGCTGCTGGTCCTTGGAACGCGTGCGCACCGCTGGAGATCAGCTCAGGAGGAGCGACGCACCTGCCAGGTGCGTCGCTCCTCGAAGTCACGTCAAGCGTGCATGCCTCTCGAGGTCAGGCGGGGTGCTTGTGAGGGGCGCTTCGTCTTCTTGGAAAGGCTGGAAAAAGACCGCGTTCACCGCCGCGTCTTCAACGCCCGTTCAATCTGGCGTTGGGCTTCACGTTTGGCGATGGCTTCGCGCTTGTCGTACTTCTTCTTCCCCTTGGCAACCGCAATTTCCAGCTTGGCGCGGTTGCGTTTCAGGTAGAGACGCAGTGGCACGATGGTGACCCCTTCCTGGGCGACTTTCCCCGCCAGGCGTCCGATTTCGCGCTTGTGCAGCAACAGTTTGCGAGGGCGCTTTGGGTCGAGCTGTTCGTGGGTGCTGGCTTTGTCGTAGGGCGAAATGTGCATGTTTTCCACCCATGCTTCGCCATTCTTGATGCGCACATAACTGTCGCGTAGATTGACGCGCCCTGCGCGAATCGACTTGATTTCCGACCCTTTCAGCACCAATCCGGCCTCATAGGTTTCGAGGATGAAGTAGTCGTGACGGGCTTTGCGATTGACGGCAATGGTGCGTTCTCCCTGGCTCATCATCATGGCTCCAATTGGCGGTAGAGTTCTTCCAATGCGCGGTCGAGTTGCGGGTCGCGCTGATTTTCTTCGTCTTCAAGAGTCCGTTCGACGAAGATGTCGGGGGTGATACCTTCCCCATGAATAGCACGCCCGTTGGGTGTGAACCAGCGGGCAATCGTCACACGTAGGCTCGACCCATCGGAAAGGGTGTAGGGGGCTTGCACGCTCCCCTTACCGAAGGTGGTTTCGCCCACGACGGGTGCTCGTTGGTGGTCTTGCAAGGCCCCAGCCACAATCTCACTGGCGCTGGCGCTGCCATTGTTCACCAAGACAACAAGCGGCCCTTCAATCCACACGCCACCATCCACAGCGCGCTGTACTTCTTCGCCAAACTTCCCGCGCTCGATCAGCACCAACGTCCCTTCGGGCAAGAATTGGCTCGCAACGTGAATGGCCTGGTTGAGCAAACCACCCGGGTTGTTGCGCAGGTCGAACACGAAGCCTTGTGCGCCCTGGTTGCGCAGGTCCTGGATGGCGGCTTGCAGTTGCTCCGTGGCTTTGGCATTGAATTCGTTGAGTTTGATGTACCCTACCGGTGGGTGTGCTTCGCTTTCGATGAGCCGTGCTTCCACCGTGGGAATTTCAACGCGATCGCGCACGATGGTTACATCGAATGGTTCGCTGCCATCGCGTTGGATGGTGAGCGTGATGGGAGTGCCACGCGGCCCACGAATCAACGCTACCGCTTCCATCAGAGTCAAGCCGCGGATGGACTGCCCATTCGCAGCCAGCACCACATCACCAGGCTGCAAGCCCGCGGCTTCAGCGGGGCTGCCGGGGATGGGCGCGACGATTTCGAGCAGGTTGTCGGCGTTCATGCGCACCATGGCGCCAATGCCTTCGAATTCACCCTGAATATCCTCTTGGAGCATTTTGGCCTGCTCGGGGTTGATGAACGTCGTGAACTGATCCCCCGTCGTTTGCAGGACGCCACGAATGGCGGCATAGGTTATTTCCTCTTCTGGTGGCAGCTCACCGTAAAAATGTTCGCGAAGGAGGCCTAACGCTTCCCAAAAGACCTTCAAGTCTTCTGGTTCGAACTCACCGTCGTAGGGACCCTGGGCTGTGCTGTTTTCCGCAGGGTGGTTTTGGGCACGTTGGCGGTCGAGCAGGGCATCGACGTTGCCATACGAGACCCAACCACCGATGAAGCCAACGACACTGAGGAAAAGTCCCAAGAACCCGATGACAAGGATATCAACCAGACAATTGCGTCGCGTGTTCACTGTTGTTGCTCCTGCTGGCCGGTTGTTTCGTTCAACACGTCGATGGCACGCAAGAACTGCGTATCTTCCTGGGCATTGGGGTCTTCATCGACCCATACGTCGGGCGTCAGCCCGTCGCCACTCAGGTCCGTGCCGTTGGGCGTGAGCCAGTGTGCGATGGTCACGTGCAGGCTAGCACCATCGCTCAACTCGAATGGAATTTGCACCGTCCCTTTCCCAAAGGTTTGTGTTCCCACGAGCTTCCCACGTCCGTGGTCACGGATGGCGCCGGCAACAATCTCACTGGCGCTGGCGCTCCCTTCGTTCACCAGCACTACCAGCGGCACGTCGGTTGCCAGTCCACCTTTGCGGGCTTCGAAGGGCGTGCGGCTGCCATCTTTGGCCTGTTGATAGACAATCACCCCCTCGTCGATGAATTCACTGGCCACACTGATGGCGGAATCGAGCAGGCCGCCCGGGTTGTTGCGCAAGTCGATGATGAAGCGATTCGCCCCTTGCTCTTGCAGTTCGCGAATGGCTTTGCGCAACTCTTCGGGCGTGCGAGCACTGAAGAAGGAGAGGCGAATGTACCCCATTCCCTCTTGTCCTTCGACCATTTGCCACGCCACAGTGGGGTCGGGGATGCGGGCGCGGGTAAGGGTCACGTCGAAGGGCTCGTCCACGCCGGGGCGGAAAATCGTCAATGTGACTTCGGTGCCCAGTGGGCCACGAATCATGTTGACGACTTCGTCGAGCGGCATGCCAGTGACTTCGACGCCATCCACCGCCACGATGACATCATCAGCCCGCAGGCCGGCGCGGGCGGCTGGCGTATCGTCGATGGGGGACACGATCACGATGCGCCCCTGTTCATCCACGCTTACATAGGCGCCAATGCCGCCAAATTCGCCTTGCAGCTGCTCTTGCTCACGTTCGGCAGCGTTGGGCTCGACAAGCACCGTGTTGGGGTCGCCCAGAGTTTGCAACAAACCACGAATAGCCCCATACGTCGCGGTCTGGTCGTCTGGCAAATCGCCAAAATACTCGCGCTCGAGAATTTTCCATGCTTCCCAGAAGATGTGGAAGTTGGAAGGTGCTTCGGCTGGTATGTCCATTGTGGCAGCTGTGCTCGGTGGCACGACACCGACCGATTCGGCGAGGCCTCGCGCGGCAAACCCCAATCCGAAGGCAATCAACACAATGAAAGCCGACAAAGTGGCAATGAGAATGATGCGCAGTGCTTTCTCCATGGGCTTCTACGCTCCCTGCGTTGGTCTTGGTGAGGCTCCCATTATAGCGAGGTGGCTGGCTTCTGCCCAACGCTGCCGTGAAAAACTAGCCATTTGGCTGGGGGCACATCTCCCCAACTGGGCTAGAAAAAATGTGCGTGCGTGTGATATACTTGTTCTCAGCGGGATCGGAAAATGACGAAAAGAGGAGGCCAAGGCATGTTTCGCCGCTTGCTCGTCCCACTCGATGGATCACCAACAGCAGCGCGCATTTTGTACTATGTCGAACAGTGGTTTTCACCTCAGGATGTGGTATTGGAGTTGGTGCGCGTCGTGCCACCGTATCGCCATTCGCTTGCGAGTACGGATACATTGATGCCCGTTGCTGTGGCACATCAGTACGAAGAAGCCCAAACCTATCTGAACCAGGTGGCGGGGGAACTCCGGGAAAAGGGCTACATGGTCAATGTACATATCCTCGAAGGAGCACCCCCGATTGCCATCAAGTCGGCAGCCGATCGGCTCGAAGTGGATGCCATTGCGATGACAACGCATGGGCGCACTGGGCTAGGGCGTGTGTTGCTTGGCAGTGTGGCTGAAGATCTCATCAAGCATGCCCATCAACCCATTTTCTTGGTACGTATGCATCCTGAGATGGAACACCATGCCCAGATTCGCCGCATTCTGGTGCCGCTGGATGGTTCGGATATTTCGGAACGTGAGTTGCCCTATGCAACCGGGCTTGCCAAACAGTTTGGCGCGACGCTTTACTTGCTCGAAGTGGTCGAACATCGCCCCGACCGCGAACTCGATATTTTGCCACACCGGGAAGGTGAAGAGCATGAAGCGTCATTGAGCGTGGCCAAACTCTACCTGGAACGCCATGCCGAAACACTCCGTGCGCAAGAGTTGCACGTGGAGATTGTGTTGAAAATGGGCAAAGCCGCGCCCGAAATTGTGAAGGTAGCATACGAAAACGATATCGACTTGATTGTGATGAGCACCCACGGCTACACAGGCTTTTCCGAGCTGGTGTTGGGAAGTGTAACGCGTGAGGTGTTGCGCACAACTCCCTGCCCCTTGTTGGTGTTGCCACCCCGCATTCGCGGAGCAGATGCGGAGGAAGCAACGCACGCATCGGAGGAACACCCCAAATCCGAGGCATAACGGCTGCCCATCGTCACAGCAGAACACCGCGGAGATCTAGCAGACGTCTCCGCGGTGTTTTTTCTTGTACGGTCCGCATCAGGTATTTTGCCCCAGAGCCAAACCTGGCTACAATCGCCCGCGATCTGGCAATGATGCGGTCACTTCGTGGGAAAGGCCCCAATGCGAAGTGGCCTTTTTTTGTGCAACCTGATAGAGGAGGGTGAGATGCCACACATCTTGGAATTGGGCCCCCCGGCCCGCCTTGTGCTGGAAGACGGAAGCGTCTGGCACGGCTATGGCTTTGGCGCCGAAGGAACGCGCCTTGGTGAAGTCGTTTTCAACACCAGCCTGACCGGCTACCAGGAAATCATAACCGACCCCAGTTATGCCGGGCAAATCGTTGTGATGACCCCACCACACATTGGCAACACGGGTGTAACACCCGAAGATGACGAGGCGAGCCGCGCATTTTTGCGCGGCTTTGTTGTGCGCGAATACAGCCCCGTGGTCGCGAACTGGCGTGCCCGCAACACGCTCTCCGACTGGCTTGCTGAACAGGGCATTGTCGCGATCCAAGGCGTGGATACACGCGCCATCACCCGCCGTTTGCGCGAAAAGGGCAGTCTGCGTGGCCTTCTGACCACCGACGCAGCCCGTGCCGACGCTGATTTGCTGGAAGAGGTGCGTGCCTGGCCTGGGCTGGACGGTGTGGATATGGTGCAGACTGTCACGTGTGCTGAACCCTACCACTGGACCGAACCCACCGCCGATGCTTGGGAGTTTCGGCAGTGGCAAACGCACACGATGGCGTCGCCAGAACGTCCCTTCTACGTCGTGGCCTACGATTTTGGGATCAAGCGCAACATTTTGCGCCGCCTGACGAGCCACGGGTGTCGCGTTACGGTGGTGCCAGCAACGACGCCTGCCGAAGAGGTGTTGGCGCTCCGCCCCGACGGCGTATTTCTGAGCAACGGGCCTGGTGACCCCTCGGCGTTGCCATATGCTGTCCAGGCGACACAGGCGTTGCTGGGGCACGTGCCCATTTTCGGTATCTGTCTGGGGCACCAGATTTTGGGGCAGGCACTTGGCGGGCGTACCTACCGCCTCAAATTCGGGCACCATGGCGGCAATCAACCGGTCAAGTATCTGCGTACCGGCCATGTCGAAATCAGTGCCCACAATCACAACTTTGCCGTCGATCCCGAAAGTTTGCCCCCTGACGTCGAAATCACGCACGTCAATCTGAATGATGGATGCTGCGAAGGATTGCGCCATACCACCTTGCCTGCGTTCAGTGTGCAATACCATCCCGAAGCGGCTCCTGGTCCCCACGATGCTGATTACCTGTTCGCCGAGTTTGTGCAGCTGATGGAAACGTACCGCCGGCAGGTTCGCAACGCTTGAGGCCAACAATCATCCGAACACGCACGAGGAGGAGCCATGCCAAAACGCACCGATATTCAGAGTATCCTGGTGATCGGCGCCGGGCCAATTGTGATTGGGCAGGCTGCCGAATTCGATTACAGTGGCACACAAGCCGTCAAGGTCCTCAAACGCGAAGGGTACCGCGTCGTTCTTGTCAACAGTAATCCCGCCACCATCATGACCGATCCTCAGCTAGCAGATGCCACATACGTCGAACCGCTCAGCCTCGAAGTGCTCGAAGCGATCATCGAACGCGAACGCCCCGATGCTGTCTTGCCGACCGTAGGGGGGCAAACTGGCCTGAACATGGGCGTCCAGCTGGCAGAATCGGGCGTGCTGGAACGCTACGGCGTCGAACTGATTGGTGCCAGCCTGGAAGCCATGCAGCTCGCCGAAGACCGTGAACGTTTCCGCCAGGCGATGATGGATGCCGGACTGGATGTGCCACTGGGGCGCATGGTCGGCTCGCTGGAAGAAGCCTTCGAGGTCGCCGATGACATCGAACGTGCCACAGGGCGGCGTTTCCCGCTGCTCATTCGCCCCTCGTTCACACTAGGAGGCAGTGGTGGCGGCATTGCCTTCGACGAAGAAGACTTCGTGGACAAGGTCGAATTTGGGTTGCGCGAAAGCCCAGTGCATACCGTGCTGATGGAAGAAAGTGTGCTCGGTTGGAAAGAGTACGAATTGGAAGTCATGCGCGACCGCGCCGACAACTTCGTGGTGATTTGTTCGATCGAAAACATCGACCCCATGGGCGTGCATACGGGTGATAGCATCACTGTCGCACCGGCGATGACACTCACCGACCGCGAATATCAGCGCCTGCGCGATATGGCGCGTGCTGTCATGCATGCAGTGGGGGTGGAAACAGGTGGGTCGAATGTGCAGTTTGCCATCAATCCAGCAGATGGCCGCACACTCGTCATCGAGATGAACCCGCGCGTCAGCCGTTCTTCGGCGCTGGCGAGTAAAGCGACCGGGTTCCCCATTGCCAAAATTGCGGCGTTGTTGGCGGTAGGCTATACGCTGGATGAAATTCGCAACGACATTACACGCACAACTGTGGCAGCCTTCGAGCCCAGTATCGACTACGTGGTGACGAAAATTCCGCGCTGGGCGTTCGAGAAATTCCCCGGTGTCGATCCAACGCTCGGTCCACAGATGAAGAGCGTCGGCGAGGTGATGGCGATTGGCCGCACGTTCAAGGAATCGTTGCTCAAAGGGCTGCAATCGCTGGATATGCCGCGCCCCTACTACCCCACCGGGCACTACCGTGTCTGGGATGGCCGCCTGGAATCGCTGGCAGTACCACGCGCAGAACGGATATGGGCGTTGTGGGAAGCCTTGCGGTTTGGCCATTCGCCCGACGAGGTGGCACAAGCAGCCAGTATCGACCGCTGGTGGCTCTATCAGCTGGCGCAGGTGGTGGCGCTGGAACAGGCGTTGGTGCAGTACACGCAGATCGATGATGTCCCCAATACGTTGCTTCGTGTAGCCAAAAACTACGGGTTCAGCGACGAACACATTACATGGTTGCTCAAAACACCCTCACTCGATGCAGCCACACCCCGCCCAAGCGACAATGGCGAGGCCATACGCCAGCGCCGCCTAGCGGAAGCCATTATGCCCACCTACCACGTTGTGGATACTTGCGCCGCGGAGTTCGAATCGTACACGCCCTACCTGTACAGTTCCTACGAAGTCGAAACCGAAGCACCCCCCACACAACGAGAGAAAGTGGTCATCCTCGGTGGTGGGCCAAACCGCATCGGACAGGGCATCGAGTTCGATTATTGCTGTGTACATGCCGCCTGGGCCACGCAGGACGCAGGGTACGAGGCGGTGATGGTCAATTGCAACCCCGAAACAGTCAGCACCGACTACGACACATCCGACCGCCTCTACTTCGAGCCACTCACGCCTGAACATGTACGCAACATTTGCGAACGCGAACAGCCGTTGAAAGGCGTCATCGTCCAGTTCGGCGGGCAGACGCCGCTCAACCTGGTGGAAGCGCTAGACAAGGCGGGGATTCCCATTCTCGGCACATCACCGGACGCCATCAACCTGGCCGAAGACCGCGGACGCTTTGGCGCCTTGTTGACGTCATTGGGAATTCCCAGCCCCGCATGGGGCGTTGCACGTTCGCTGGAAGAAGCCCAGCAGGTTGCTGCCCAGATTGGCTATCCTGTCGTAGTCCGCCCATCGTATGTGCTAGGTGGGCGTGCCATGGCCATCGTGTACGACGAAGCGCACCTGGCGCAGTTCATCGAAGCAGCGTTCGAGGCAGCCCCAGGGCAATCCGTACTCATCGATCAGTACCTGGAAGACGCATACGAAGTCGATGTGGACGCCGTCGCCGATGGCGAGCACGTGGTGATTGGAGGCGTGATGCAGCACATCGAAGAAGCCGGCATTCACAGCGGCGATTCGGCCTGTGTGCTCCCCCCGTACAAGATCTCCTACTTCCACCTGAGCCGCATCCGCGATTACACCGAGCAGTTGGGGTTGGCGTTGAGCGTGCGTGGGCTGATGAATGTGCAATACGCCATCAAAGACGACGAAGTCTATGTGCTGGAAGTCAACCCGCGCGCCAGCCGTACAGTACCCTTTGTGAGCAAAGCCACCGGCGTACCACTGGCACGAATTGCCGCACTGGTGATGGTCGGACACTCACTGGAAGAATTGGAATTGACGCGCGAGCCAGATATTCCCGGTTTCTTCGTGAAAGAAGCGGTCCTGCCATTCAAGAAGTTCCTGGGCGTGGATGCGCTGTTAGGGCCAGAGATGCGCAGCACTGGCGAAGTGATGGGTGTGGGCTGGCGCTTCGGCGAAGCATTCAGCAAGGCACAACTGGCAGCGGGCGACCGCCTGCCGACTGAGGGCACGATCTTCATCAGCGTCAACGATTTCGACAAGGGAGCAGCACTCAAAATCGCACGTGATGTACACCGCCTAGGCTTTCGCCTGCTGGCCACACGCGGCACAGCCGCCTTCTTCCGCAAAGCGGGGTTGCCCGTGGAAACAGTCAACAAGGTGAGCGAAGGCAGCCCTCATGTGGTCGATCTCATCCGCCAAGGAGAGATTCACCTCATCATCAACACCCCACTGGGCGCGACCGCCCACGACGACGGACGGTCCATCCGCGTCGCAGCGGTACGTTATGGCGTGCCGCTACTGACAACGCTCAGCGCAGCCCAAGCCGCTGTCAATGGTATTCGGGCGATGCGTGAATCGAAGTGGGATGTGCGCCCGTTGCAGGCGTTGTAGTTGCAGCCTGGCTAGCATCACAGGCGAAACGGGGCGGCAGAGGCCGCCCCGTTATTTATGCGAAGAGGGATTTGGTCCCTATTTAGCGCCACGTGTCCGTGCGCGTCAGGGTTCTGCTCACCAAACCCAGGAAAGAGAAGGCTTTTTGGTTGTCGAAAAACGGCTTTGCCTGTATGCTTGCCCCCCACAAACAGACTTCGACATCGAGGATCGGCTATGCGCACACATGCTCAAATCACCCCGCGAGGGTGTCTTTCCGTGCTGGCACTGACGCTGGTTGTTGGCCTTTTCTGCTTCGTGATCGGATTGGTGGCACAGTTGGGATGGCGCACCCTGACAGCGCCCAAGGGACAGCCTGAATTGACGGTCACCCCCCTGGGAACGGCGGACGTGGAGAGCATCGCGACACGCACGCCAACGCATACCGCATCGCCTGAGCCAACAGCGACGCTGCAACCAACCGCCACACCAACGCCGACATCGACGCCAACACCTGAACCGGCATTCGAGGTGTATGTGGTGCAATCTGGGGATACGCTGGCGAAGATCGCGCAGGAATTTGGCGTCACCGTCGAAGCCATTCTCGAAGCCAATCCCGATATCGAAGACCCCAGCCGCATTGTGGTGGGGCAGGAAATTCGTATCCCGCGCCGATGAACATTCTGCTCATCGAACCGTATGACATAGGGTCCCACGCGGTCTGGGCACGGGGTGTGCAACAGTACAGTGCCCACCCCGTCGAACTGCTGACGCTGCCTGGGCGCTTCTGGAAGTGGCGCATGCATGGCGCCGCCGTCACACTTGCGCCTGCGTTACTCACACGCGAACGAATGCCCGACCTCATCCTCGCAACGGACATGCTCGATGTCACCACGCTGTTGGCACTCACGCGCCCTCGCACTGCGCGTACACCAGTTGTTACCTATTTTCACGAAAACCAGCTCACGTACCCGTTTCCACCTGGCACCAAACGCGATTTGCACTATGGCTGGATCAACTACGTCTCGGCACTCGCATCCAACGCGGTGGCCTTCAACTCAGCCTATCACCGCGATGAATTTTTCGATGAGTTACCCCGCTTGCTGAAACACTTTCCCGACTACAACAACCTGGAAACCATCGAAGCACTACGGGCGCGTACCACGGTTTTGCATCCAGGATTGGATTTGAGCTGGATCGACGAACCAGACCCCCCGGGTGTAGCTGACGACTTGCCGCCACGTGGAAGCCACCCCCCGCTCATCCTCTGGAATCAACGGTGGGAATACGACAAGGGGCCAGACACATTTTTCTGGGCGCTGGACCGCCTGGCGGAGCGTGGCATTCCGTTTCGGCTCGCGTTGGCAGGTGAAAGTTTCCGCTTGAAGCCGCAGGAATTCCTGGATGCCCGCGAGCGTTTCCGCGATCGGATTGTGCATTTTGGGTATGCCGAGACACCACGCTATCGAGCATTGTTGCGCCGTGCTGATCTGGTGGTGAGTACGGCAATCCACGAGTTCTTTGGGCTCGCTGTCATCGAAGCGATTGCCGCTGGGTGTTTTCCTGTATTGCCAAAGGCACTTGCCTATCCAGAGTACATCCCCCCCAACCTCCACGAGGCTGTTTTTTACACCACCCGCGAAGCGTTGGTAGAAAAACTAGCGACCTACCTGCAAGACGGTGTACCACGCGTGGGGGAATCGCTCCGCGCGGCCATGCGTCGGTTCGATTGGCGCTCGCAAAGAGACGCCTACGATACCTTTTTCGAGCAGGTGGTTGCCAAAGCCCGAGCGTCATCCTCATGAGCACACCTATCATTCGCCTGGAAGCAGTCTCGCGCACGTACCGCGCGGGCGCCCGCGCAGTCCATGCCTTACGCAATGTCTCGCTAACGGTGCAGGAAGGCGAATTCGTCGCCATTGTGGGGCCAAGCGGGAGTGGAAAAAGCACGCTTCTGGGGCTCATTGCTGGCCTAGATCGGCCTGATAGCGGCGACGTGTGGGTGTCGAACACGCCGGTACATGCGCTTTCACAAGATGCCTTGGCACGTTGGCGACGAACACACGTGGGGATTGTGTTCCAATTCTTTCAGCTTCTGCCAACATTGACTGCGCTCGAAAACGTCATAGTCCCCCTCTCGCTGGCACGGCATCCCAATACGGAAGAGCGTGCATGGGCATTGCTAGATGCCGTGGGTGTCGCGCATCGAGCGCACCATTTACCGGCGGAATTGAGTGGAGGAGAGCAGCAACGGGTTGCCATCGCGCGCGCGTTGGCAAACGACCCCGCCATTCTGCTGGCAGATGAACCCACAGGGAATCTGGACACACGGACAGGGGCACACATTTTGGCGCTATTGGCACGTTTGCACGCCGAAGGGCGCACGTTGGTACTAGTAACCCACGATGACACCCTTGCACAGCAGGCGGAGCGGATCGTGCGAGTGCATGATGGGCGTATCGTGCACGAGCAGTAAGCCGAAGACGACTTGCCTCCCATGCACCATAGGCCTTCACGCCGCCCGCAGCGCCGCCATCAGCGCTTCGAATTCTTCGCGACAATCATGGCAGCGTTCCAGGTGTTCTTCCACCAGTTTGAGCGCTTCGGGAATCGGTTGCCCCACAAGCACCAATTCGGCAAAGGTGTCGAGTTGCTCGAAACATTTGTCGCAGGTCAATTCACGTTCTTGGGTAGTCAAAATACCGCGAATAATGCCACGTAGTGTCTCCGCACTCAACACAAGTGTCTGATGCGCATCAGGCCTGCGGCCCCGTATACGATTCCAAAGTTGTTGCCACCAGTTCATACAACCTCTCACGGATCTCTTCACCAGTATTGTAGAGGGAGTGCCATCTGCCTTTCTTACCGTGAACGCTCGAAAAGTTGCATCACCTCTTGCGGATTGATGCCCTCGCGTGCCATGGCCTGCTTGAGCCGCTTGCGCGCATCATGCAAAAGTTTGTAGAGGGCGTTGCGGTTGGTGTTCATACGCCGCGCCACTTCCTCTATGGGGACGCCCCGCACGGCAACCAGAATGAGCGCCTTGCGCTGACGCTCGCTTAGTTCTTCCCGAATCAATCGCACGACAACCTCCATCAGCGATTGCTGGACGGCCACCTCTTCTGGCGTCGCGTTTTCATCGGCAAGCAAGCGTGGCACAAAATCACCCTCGGTTTGTTCCAGCCACGCATCCAGCGAGACATCTTTCCATCGCCGACGGCGCAACTCAGAAAAGGCGACACGCACGGCGATTTTCTGCGCCCACGTGGTGAACCGGCTTTCACCACGGAACGAATCCAGGTTGTCTAGGATGCGCAACAGCGCTTCCTGCACGAAATCTTCCAGGTCGGCATCGCGCAGATTGCCAGATTGGTCCAGCGCAAATCGCAGGCCGCGCAGCAGAATCGCACGCAAATCGGCAAGCGCCGCGTCGCGCTGCGGGCCACGCAATGCCGACAACCAAGCCTCGTTCGTGCGTTCGTGTGTGGGCACGGGTGGCTCCTCTGCTCGAGCATTGGCTCATGATGCGGCAGATGGTAGCAAACATGGGGTATTGCGACAAACGAAAAGGGGGGCATCTGCCCCCCTGGGTATGTATGCTACAGGGTTAGCGACGCCGCCAGACCAGCCAGCCACCTGCGAGGGTGAAGAGCCCAGCAAGCGCACCGACCAGCAAGAGTGAATCATGCGTGCTAGCAGCGGTGCCACCGAAGCTTTCCAGTGTGATGGCGGTGGGGGAACCACAACTCATCGGTATCACACCAGCGTCAGGAGTATTATCGTCAGCGGCAAGTTGGCCATTGTCAAAATAAAAGACAGTATTGAAGGTCGCTGGACAGTTAGGTGTCCCTCCACTTTGACCAAAAATCTCGCTTAAGGGGATGCTAACTTCAAGAACGTCGCCGAAAGCATGTGAAGCCCCAGGAATAAGTTGCCCATTATCTCCATTTTGGTCGTATTTAACAACCTGATAAGTTCCGAGCACTTTTTCCACTCTCACATGGATATCAAAGCCTGTTACAGAATTGCATTGGGTATACCAGTTGCTCGTGGTGTCAGACCCTGTGCTGGGGTCAGCATCGCTATCTATGCAAATAAGAAGAGTAGATGACGAATTTTGTACTGGAGAGGCAACAGTATCAACGAGAATGTAAAGATTGTTTTGATCATTGGTCCACTTTATTTCCGCAATATCAGAATCGTCAGGTACGTCTACTTCGTTATTATCCAGTGCTGATCCCGGTGTCTGTCCTGGAGCACCAAGGTCCCATGTAGCCTCTTTTACCCCATCCACCACGATAGTAATAGCATACACGGCCGTGGCCATAGCAAGCAACAATGCAATTGCGAATGTTAATGGTACAAACCGCTTCATCATGTCAACTCCTTTCGGATTGTTTGGGCTCGCTGACACAGGAAATCCGATGGAAAAGTACAATGATACCTGCGTCCAGTTATTAGTCGTTTTTCGCGCACAAATGGTTCAAAATTGGTCGAAAAATAGGAGGAATGTGCTAGTTGCCAGGATGTGCAAGAGGAAAGCCAGACAGACGGGCAGGACACAGATGTTTGGCACCTTGACAATGTGTCACTCGCTGGGTATACTCGCCAACACAATCGCAATGACGAACGGCTGTGAACCGGAAGAGTAGCACGTGAGCGCGCGCCAGAGAGGTGGGCCTGTCTCCAAAGGAGACTGTTCTGGAAGTCCACTCGCAAGCGGCACGTGTGAATGGGCCGGGGAGCTGCCAGCCCCAACGCTTCCAGGCAAGTAGGGCTGGCCGGGTGCGCCGCCGTTATCCGGCGAGGGTATCGTTCGCAGCGTCACGTCGGCGCTCGAACCGTACCTGATACGAGTGGGGCTGGCTTGCACGAACGCGCTCACAGGCGCGTTTTTTCGTTTCCAGTCCAACTGGGGTGGCACCGCGGGACATTCAACGTCTCGTCCCCTTGTGGGATGAGACGTTTTTTCATTTTGGTAGACAACCAATGAAGAGGAGGGCGCTTGTGGACCATCTGACACGTGAAGCGTTTCATACACTGGCCGAACAAGGAGCACTGGTGCCGGTTTTTCGGGAATTGCCGGCCGACCTCGAAACCCCGGTTTCGGTCTATTTGAAACTGCGCAACGAGGGCCCCAGCTTCTTGCTGGAAAGCGTCGAGAAGGCCGAACAGGTTGGGCGCTATTCCATTTTGGGGGTAGGGGCACGTCGGCGGTTGGTGGCGTACGAAGATGCTGTGCATATCTTCGACAACGGGCAGAGCCAGCGCATCCCGCTGGAAGACGGGCGTGACGCCCTCCATGTAATACGCGACGAACTAGCACGCTACCAGCCGGTCGCCCCGCTGCATACTGTGCGGCACGACATTCCCCGCTTCTACGGTGGGGCAGTCGGGTACATCGCATACGACATGGTGCGTGCCTTCGAGCGCCTGCCTGCTACCGCCCGCGACGAACTCGGTACGCCGTTGGCCTCCTTCCTCATCACCGACACGTTACTCATCTTCGACCATGTGCGCCATCGACTGTTGGCGTTCGCCAATGCCCATGTGCCCCCTGGCACCAATCTCGACGCCGCCTACGATGATGCCGTGGCACGCTTGGATGCACTAGAAGCACAAGTGCGTGCCCCGCTGCCGTCGCTTCCTACACCGCCAGGTCGCTCGGGCGAAGCGTTCAGATTACACACTAGCCAGGCACACTTTGAAGCGGCTGTTCGCCAGGCGAAAGCGTACATCGCCGCCGGCGACATCTTTCAGGTGGTGCTCTCACAGCGGCTCTCGCGCCGCACCCTTGCCGACCCCTTCAGCATCTACCGCGCTCTGCGCCGCCTGAACCCGTCACCTTACATGTTCTACCTCGATTTGGGGGGTGACCCGCGGCTGGCGCTCATCGGTTCGTCGCCTGAAATGCTCGTGCGATTGCAGGATGGGATTGCCGAGACACATCCTATCGCCGGCACTCGACCACGTGGGTGCAGCGAAGAAGAAGACAAAGCCCTGGAAGCCGAACTGTTGAGCGATGTCAAAGAACGCGCTGAACATGTCATGTTGGTCGATTTGGGGCGCAACGACCTAGGGCGCGTGTGCGAACCTGGCACGGTGCGCGTGCCCGACTTCTTCACGATCGAACGCTACTCGCACGTGATGCACATTGTGAGCCGTGTGGTGGGCGTGTTGCAACCCGAAAAAGATGCCTTCGACCTGTTCCGCGCGACATTCCCGGCGGGCACTGTCAGCGGGGCACCCAAAATTCGCGCCATGGAAATCATCGAGGAACTCGAAGGCGTGCGACGCGGCCCTTATGCGGGGGCGGTCGGCTATTTTGGCTTCAATGGCAACATGGATACCTGTATCACCATTCGCACCATCTTCATGCAGGGCGATACGGCCTATGTGCAGGCAGGCGCGGGTATCGTCGCCGACAGCGACCCGACCCGCGAATGGGAAGAAACGCTGCACAAAGGGCGGGCGCTGGGCGTGGCCATCGACATGGCCGAACAAGGCTTATGAACCAACAGAGGAGGGCAGCATGATTCTGGTCATCGACAACTACGATTCGTTCACCTACAACCTGGTGCAATACCTGGCCGAACTGGGTGCAGATGTGGTGGTGCGCCGCAACGACGAAATCACGCTGGATGACATCCGCGAGATGGCGCCATCGCACATTGTCATTTCGCCTGGACCTGGCGACCCCTACGATGGAGGAATTTCGCTGGCGACCATCCGCACGTTCTACCAGCACATCCCCATCCTGGGCGTTTGCTTGGGGCATCAGTGCATCGTGGCGGCATTTGGGGGAACGGTCGATCGCGCCGAGCGGCTCATGCATGGCAAAACCAGCCAGATTTACCACGATCGTCGCGGCATCTTTGCGGGCATTCCCAGCCCCTTTCAGGCAACACGCTATCACAGCCTGGTCGCCTATGAACCATTGCCAGCGTGCCTGGAAGTGACGGCGTTCACGGCACGCGGTGAAGTGATGGGCGTGCAGCACAAAGAGTATCCGACCATCGGTGTTCAGTTCCATCCCGAAAGCATTTTGACCGAATACGGGCACGATTTGTTGCGCAACTTCATCACACGCTATCGCCCGCTCGATCACGTGGCCGATGTCAAGGCAAGCCGAAACACCTCAGATGAGTGAAAAGGAGGGGACCCATGAGTAATTTGGTGCGCACGGCGTTGCAAAAAGTGCTCGACGGTGAATCGTTGGGCGCGCAGGAAGCCGAACAGGTGATGGATGCCATCATGCGCGGCGCGGCCACACCGGCGCAAATTGCTGGCTTGCTGGTGGCGCTTCGCATGAAGGGCGAAACCGTGGACGAGATTACGGGGTTTGCGCGTGCCATGCGGCGTGCCGCAGTGCAGGTGCGTCCCTCTCGTGAGGATATCATCGACACGTGCGGCACAGGTGGCGACCGAGCTGGCACGTTCAACATTTCCACCACCACGGCCTTCGTCGTCGCGGGGGCGGGCTTGGCGGTTGCCAAGCATGGCAATCGCAGTGTGTCCAGCCGCTCCGGGAGCGCCGACGTCCTCGAAGCGCTAGGCGTCAACCTTGACCTGACGCCTGAACAAGTCGCGCAGGCAATCGATGAGATTGGCATTGGCTTTCTGTTTGCGCCCAAATTGCACCCTGCCATGCGCCATGCCATTGGGCCTCGCCGTGAACTGGGCGTTCGCACGGTCTTCAACGTGCTTGGCCCGCTCACCAACCCCGCGGGCGCACGCGCGCAATTGCTGGGCGTCTTCGACGCGGCATTGACCGAGATGCTGGCGCGGGTTTTACAGCAGCTGGGGAGCCGTGCAGCCTTCGTCGTGCATGGCGGCGGTCTGGACGAATTGACCACCACTGCACCCAACCGCGTGAGCCGCTTTGGCACACCCGACACCAACGGTACGCTCCTCACCGAGACGCTCGACCCACGCGATGTGGGCTTTTCCCCAGCCCCACTGGACGCGCTGCGTGGCGGTGGTCCTGAGGAAAATGCCCGCATTTTGCGTGCCATTCTGGCAGGCGAAGATCGAGGCCCACGCCGCGACGTGGTGTTGCTCAACGCCGCGGCAGCACTGGTCGCAGGGGGTGTCGCAACTGAGTTGCGCGAGGGGGTGGAACGTGCCGCAGAAAGCATTGACAGCGGAGCGGCCTTGCGTACACTGGACGCGCTTGTGGCGTTCAGCCAGTGTGTGAGCGCACGCACCTGAAATAAGACCAGCGATTGGAGCATGGGCGTATGGCACCCAAAACCATTCTCGAAAAAATCGTGCGCTGGAAGGTAGATGAAGTTGCGCGGCACAAACGCGCACGCCCGCTGGCAGAGGTGCGCGCCGAAATGATGCTCGCACCGCCGCCGCGCGACTTTGCCGCTGCGCTGCGTGGTGACCACGTGGCACTCATCGCTGAAATCAAACGCGCTTCGCCCAGCAAGGGCTTGTTGCGCCACACATTCGACCCTCTGGCGTTGGCGCGCACCTACGAGACCAACGGGGCATCGGCCATCAGTGTGTTGACCGACCAACACTTTTTCCAGGGCAACATTAGGCATTTGCAGGCGGTGCGCCGGGCGGTGCGTCTGCCTGTTTTGCGCAAAGATTTCGTCATCGACCCTTACCAGATTTACGAAGCACGCGCCGCAGGGGCGGATGCCGTCTTGCTCATCGTCGGCATTCTGGGCGAAAACGACCTGCGCGACTTCTACGCCCTCATTCGCGACCTAGGCATGGAAGCATTGGTGGAAGTCCACAACGAAGCCGAACTCGAACGGGCGCTCGTCATTTCGCCGCGCGTGATTGGCGTCAACAACCGTGATTTACGCACCTTCGAGGTTGATTTGACGACCACCGAACGCCTGGGGGCACACATTCCTGATGATGTGCTGCTCGTTGCCGAAAGTGGTATTCATACCCGCGCCGACGTCGAACGGGTGGCAGCCATGGGGGCAGATGCGATCCTGGTGGGCACGTCGCTCATGCGAGCCACCGACGTGGCTGCCAAAGTGCGCAAACTGGTGGGCGTGCCCAAGCAGAAACATGAAAAGTTGACATAACACTCAACGTCGAGAAGGAGGAACGTCGCTATGAGCACCAAAGTGCGCGTCTTGTCGGGGATTCAACCATCGGGGCGCTTGCACCTGGGGAACTACCTGGGAGCAATTCGCCAGTGGGTACAGGGGCAGGATGAGAAGGAAAACTACTTCTGCATCGTCGATCTGCACGCCATCACCGTACCGCAAGACCCCGACAAGCTGCGGGCACAAACCCGCGAGCTGGCCGCCATGTTGCTGGCCTGTGGAATCGACCCGCAAAAGAGTACGCTGTTCATCCAAAGCCATGTGCGAGCGCATGCTGAGGCGCAATGGATTTTGGGCTGTATCACGCCTTTGGGCTGGCTCTACCGCATGACACAATTCAAAGCCAAATCCGAAAAAGAAAAGCAGGAAAGTGTGAGTACTGGCTTGCTCACCTATCCTGTTTTGCAGGCGGCCGATATTCTGCTCTACGATGCAGACGAGGTCCCTGTGGGTGAAGACCAGAAGCAGCATATCGAGCTGACGCGCGACATCGCTCAACGGTTCAACCATCTGTACGGGGAAACGTTCAAGCTCCCCAAAGCAGTCATTCCCAAGAGCGGTGCGCGTGTCATGGGCTTCGATGACCCGACCAAAAAGATGAGCAAAAGCGAGACGGGCGACTATCACGCCATCTATCTGACCGACTCGCCCGACCGCATTCGCAAGGTCGTACGCCGCGCTGTTACCGACTCGGGGCGCGAAATCGTGTTCAGTGATGCGCCTGAGAAGGCGGGCGTGAACAACCTGTTGCAAATCTACGAAGCGTTGACGAACAAAAGCCGTGAAGAAATCGAAGCTCATTTTGCAGGCAAAGGGTACGGCGATTTGAAAAAAGAAGTCGCCGAGGTCATTGTCGAAGCATTGCGTCCCATCCAGGAGCGCTACCAGGTCTATGCCAACGACCCCGCCGAACTCGATCGCGTGCTGGCCATTGGGGCAGAACGAGCACGCGCTGTGGCTGAACCCAAAGCCGAAGACATCAAGCGCCGCGTGGGCTTTGTGTTGCCCAAGGCGTAAAAGACCAACGAAAACAGGGGGGCTCTCATGGAAGGTCGAGGTGGATTGTTGAGTGGTATCATTGCAGGCGTGATTGCCTTGGCGATTGTGCTGACGCTTTGCATTGTCGGGACCATCTTGTTGTATGGCTCGCAGGTGATTGGGCGATGACGCAGCAGGTGCCCACCCAACGCGCCGAACGCACCTTCATCAAAATGTGCGGCCTGACCAACATCGACGATGCGTTGGCTGCCGCCGAAGCAGGCGCGGATTTTCTGGGATTTGTCTTCTACCCGAAAAGCCCGCGCTACGTGACGCCTGAAACGGTGGCGCGAATTGTCGAAACCATTCGCGCCACCTACGGCGCACAATCCCCCCGCTTTGTGGGTGTCTTTGTGGATGAGATGCCCACCCGTGTACGCGCCATCCTCGACGACACTGGGCTGGACCTGGCGCAACTACATGGCAGTGAGCCGCCTGCTGAGGTACGCATGCTTGCGCCGCGTGCCTTCAAAGCCATTCGGCCGCAAACCCGTGGCGATGCCGAAGCCACCACTGCTGCCTATGCGCATGTGATGCCACGCGATGCCACTGTACCACAATTCCTCATGGATGCGTATCATCCGTGGGAAGTGGGCGGAACGGGGATCGTTGCCGATTGGGCCGTTGGGCTGGTGTTGGCGCGTTCCTACCGCCTTTTGCTGGCAGGTGGCCTCACGCCTGAAACCGTGGCCGACGCCATCAGGCATGTTCAGCCATGGGGGGTGGATGTTTCCAGCGGGGTCGAGCGGGAAAAAGGACGCAAAGACCATGCACGGATACGTGCATTCGTCGAGGCAGTGCGTGCCGCCGATGAAGCGTTGCGTGCGCATTCCGAATAAAAGGTCGCCACCAATCGGAAGGAGTGGGTCTTATGCGCGATGAGCAGTGCATTTTTTGCCGTATTCTGGCAGGAGAAGCCCCCGCCCACGTGGTGTACGAAGATGAACTGGTGATGGTCTTTCTAGATATCAATCAGGCGTCTCCTGGCCATTTGCTGATTGTGCCGCGAGTGCATGTGCCCTACTGGTGGGAGCTAGACGAACGCTATGCGGCACACATGGGCGTGGTTGCTCGCCCGCTCATGAAAGCCCTGCGCCAAGCCGTTCATCCCGACGGCATCAACATTTTGCAGAACAACGGGCGTGCCGCGGGGCAAGACGTGTTCCACGTCCATATGCATCTGATTCCACGCTGGCAGCATGACGGCCGCATTGGCAAGCCGCCAAAATACGAACCGCAGGATGTCATGGCGGAACGGGCGGCCAACATACGCGCGGCATTGGAAGCCGTGCAGACCTGAACGCCAGAGAAGCAGTCCCCACAAACAGAAAGGAGCAACCCATGTCGAGCTTGCCGCAAGGACCACGCTTTGGGCCTTATGGCGGCGCATACATTCCCGAAACGCTTGTGCCCGCCGTTCGCGAACTTGAAGCCGCCTACAACGATGCTCAGGCCGACCCCACCTTTCAAGAGGAATTTCACACGCTGTTGCGGACCTACGCAGGCCGCCCGACACCGCTCACACCTGCACGACGGCTGAGTGAGGCGCTGGGGGGGGCCAAAATCTACCTCAAACGGGAAGATTTGGCGCACACGGGAGCGCACAAAATCAACAATGCACTCGGGCAGGCATTGCTCGCCAAACGCATGGGCAAAACACGCATCGTGGCCGAAACAGGCGCTGGGCAGCATGGCGTCGCAACGGCCACCGTGTGCGCCCTGTTGGGGCTGGAATGCGTGGTCTACATGGGCGCAGTCGATATCGAGCGCCAGAAACTCAACGTCTTTCGCATGAAACTGCTGGGCGCCGAGGTCCGCAGTGTGGATGCTGGGAGCCGCACATTGAAAGACGCTATCAACGAAGCCATCCGCGATTGGGTCACCAACGTGCGTACCACGCATTACCTGCTTGGCTCCGCGCTGGGGCCACACCCCTACCCGCGCATCGTGCGTGATTTTCAGCGCGTGATTGGCGACGAAGCCCGCGAGCAGATTCTTGCTGCCGAAGGCCGCTTGCCCGACATGCTCATCGCCTGTGTGGGGGGCGGCTCCAACGCCATCGGGCTCTTCTACCCCTTCATCGAAGAGGAAAGCGTGCGCATGGTAGGGGTGGAAGCAGGCGGCGAAGGCATCGAAAGTGGCAAGCATGCTGCCCGTTTTGCCGACCCCAAGATGGGGCGCGTGGGGGTGTTGCATGGCACCCAAACCTACGTCCTGCAAGACCCCAATGGGCAGATTGCGCTCACGCACAGTATTTCGGCCGGGCTGGATTATGCTGCGGTGGGACCTGAACATGCCTGGCTGCGTGAGACGGGGCGTGCCGAATACACCTACGCCACCGACGATGAAGCGCTGGATGCACTGCAACGCCTGAGTGCGCTGGAAGGTATCATCCCCGCGCTTGAAAGCGCCCACGCTGTGGCCGAAGCCATCAAGCGTGCGCCAACCATGCGTCCTGATCAGATCATGATCGTCAACGTGAGTGGGCGAGGTGATAAAGACATGCATACTGTTGCTGCGGCTTTGGGGGTGGACGTATGAACCGCATCACTGCCACGTTCGACCGTGTTCGCCGTGAAGGGCGTGCCGCGCTGATGCCCTTCATCACCATGGGCTACCCCGATCTTGAGAGTGCGCTCGACTTGGTGCCGGCGCTGGTGGAAGGCGGCGCTGACTTGATCGAACTGGGTATCCCGTTCAGCGACCCGCTGGCGGATGGCGCAACCATTCAGGCAACATCGCAACAAGCGCTCGACAACGGGATGACATTGGCGCTCTGCTTGGAACAGGTAGCGGCATTGCGTGCCAGAGGGGTCGAAGTGCCGCTTATCCTCATGGGCTACTACAACCCCATCTTGCAAATGGGGGGAGCGAAGTTTGCCGAAGAAGCCGCCCGCGCTGGGGCTGATGGCGTCATTGTCCCCGATTTACCGCCCGAAGAGGCTGACGAATTGCGCACAGCCTTGCACGCGCATGGGCTGGCGCTCATCTTCTTGCTGGCGCCCACCTCGGATGATGAACGGGTACGCCTGGTCGCAGAGCAGGCCACGGGCTTCATCTACCTTGTTTCACTGACTGGGGTTACAGGCGCACGTGACCAGTTGCCACCCGACCTGGCGGATTTCGTGGCGCGTGTGCGCTGTGCAACCGATTTGCCGCTGGCGGTTGGATTCGGCATTTCGCGCCCCGAGCAGGCGGCCATGGTGGCACAAATGGCCGACGGCGTCATCGTGGGGAGTGCGTTGCTGCGTACCATCGGCGATGCCGACGATCCGATTGCGGCTGCACGGGCTTTTGTACGCCAGCTGTGTGAAGCGGTGGGAACACCATCGCATTCGTAGGCAGGGAACGCATCGGGAGCGAAAACGGGGGCGATCAATCGCCCCCGTTTGTGGTGTTGGGTGATGGGGTTAGGTGGTATGTTCGTTCGACGTGTCGTCCTCAGACGATGCCTCGGTGTCGGTGGAGGTATCTACTACCACTTGCCCCGTCAGTGCGTCGGCTTCGGCGGTCACCTCGGCGAGAAGGTCGCCAGAGGGGGCTCCCTCTTCTTCTTCGACTTCGTGCGCTTCGACAAACCTGGCATCCGTTTCACCTGGCCATTCACCTTCGGGGTGGAGCAGAGTTGGCTCAGGTGCAGGGAGCACAGGGTGTTGGCGAGTCTCCTCGATGGCGTGGAACCGTTCCTCGATGGTAGCACCGCTCTGGTAGTCGAAGTGCAGCAGGTCGTGGAAAATGTGGCTGCGCATCGTGCGGCGTGGTTGCGCAGTGCCTGAATCCCACAGGCGGCGAAGCGCTGCAAAATCCCACACCGCGCTGACCACCCCTTCTACTCGGGGCGAACCGACTTCGACGAGCACGCCATCTGTGCGTAGGCTGAGCTCCACGGGCGCTACAATCCCCGATTTCCCCTCGAATGTATCACCAACTTCGGGCGTGAACTCGTTGTCGCCGATGAGGAAAGATTGGGCGGCAAACATCTGGTTTTCCTGCGCACGCGCATTCAGCACAATGCGCAGACGCTGCCAGTCAGCGGGGGCGGTTGCCAGGGCTGGGTTCGCCAAAACGATGACGCCACGATAGGCAAGGGCACGTGCCAGTTCGGGGTAGAGGATGTCGCCACCGAGAAGCACGCCCAATCGCCCAAATTCTGTTTCGAACGTGTTGAGTGTTTCGCCCGGCATGGCAAAGGCTTCGTCCATGGGGTCGAGGTGGAATTTGGCTTGCCAACCGAGCAGGGTCCCTGTACGGTCGAACACGGGGCTCATGGCGCGTACCTGCCCATCTTCATCCTGCAAGTAGAGGGAGCCGCCAACGAGGTAGATGGCATGTTCGCGAGCGGCGGCGCTGAGCAAGTCCACATATGTTTCGCGCATGGTGTCGCTATGCTCGGCGATGAGTTTGGGGAGTACAGCGGGCAAGCCCCCCAACATCTCAGCCGCACCACCACTGAGTGCCCCAATCAGTTTCCCCCAAAAGCCGCGCCCACTGACGGCCTTTTTCACCAAATTGCCACGCAAGCCGCCCGCAAGTGGGATAGCGAGCATGAGGCCGAATTGTTCAGGAAGGACAACAATGTCGGCGCCTTTGTTGCGTACCAGCCGCAAATAGCGTTTCAATTCACTGCGCACAGCTTCCGCAGTGGCCAGACGCCGCCACGATGCCTGGACAACGGCTGCGGTGATGACATCGCTCATGGGGTCCCCCTTCCATCTGTTGCCCTTTTCGTGCTATGCGTAGAATAGCACTGAACAAATCCTCTGCCAACAGATTGGAGCGAGCCTATCATGAATGCGGAAATCATCACGATTGGAACGGAGTTGTTGTTGGGGCAAATTGTGGATACGAACGCAGCCTGGCTGGCGCAGCGGCTGGCTTCGCTGGGGGTCAATCTGTATTACAAAACAACCGTGGGCGACAATCGCGAACGCATTGCCAATGCCATTCGTCTGGCGCTGTCGCGTGCGGATGTGGTGCTGACAACGGGGGGGTTGGGGCCTACGGTGGACGATATGACGCGCGATGCCATTGCCGATGCCACAGGACGGCGGCTGGTGCGTGATCCTGAGCTGGTGGCGCATATCACAGCGCTCTTTCGGCGTTGGGGGCGCGAACCAAGTGCCAACAACCTGCGCCAGGCCGATTTGCCCGAGGGCGCACGTATCTTACCCAATCCGATTGGGACGGCGTCAGGGTTTCTGGTGGAGCATGAAGGGCGCTATGTGATTGCTATGCCAGGTGTGCCGCGCGAGATGAAGCGCATGATGGATGAACAGGTGGCACCTTTTTTGCGCCGGCTGGTAGGCGAGCAGGTGGTCATCAAAATTCGGGTGCTCCACACGGTGGGCGTGGGCGAAAGCGTGATCGACGAACAAATTGCCGATCTGGAACAGGGGGCCAACCCCACGGTGGGGCTGGCGGCGCATAGTGGTCAGGTGGATGTGCGCATTACAGCACGTGCGCCCAATGAGAAGCAAGCCGACGTGATGATTGCGCAGGTCGAGCGGCAGATTCGCAATCGGTTGGGAGATGCCATTTACGGCGCGGACGAAGAGACGCTGGAAGGGGTGGTGGCGCAGGCGCTGGCACGCCTGGGGCGTGGCGTGGTTGTGGAAAGCAATACTCGCGGCGAGATTGCCGCACGCCTGCGTGAGGCCGCGCCAAATCTGTTGGTGGCGGCTGTGTGTGTCGAGCCAGACGTGGTGGCATGCGAGACAGCACAGGCGATGGCGCAGGAGGTGCGTCAGGCGCACGATGTGGCGTGGGGACTGGTGGTGTTGGGGACGTCGGGGGCGAATGAGGGTGTGTATGGCGAGACGCGCGGCGAAACGGTGGTGGCGCTGGCAACTGCCGAGCAGGTGTATTGCAAGGCACTGGGGCTGGGCGGTGCGGATGAGCATTCGCTCAGCTGGGTGCGCAATCGGGCGTTGGATTTTGTGCGGCGTGTGCTACGCAACCTCTCACCATGAGCGTGGCGGAGGCTGGGCAGGAGTGGCGTATGGGCCGTTGGCAAGGTCGTCGAACCAGCCGCGGAGTGCCAGCACGTCGTAGGAAAAGATGGCGTGCCCTGCTGCACCGGCTGCACGAGCAGCTTCGATACGCTGTGCCAGATCGGTGAACTCGGTCATGTTGTAGCCACCAATGCCTGGGTACACATGGCGACCTGCGGCGGCGCTCAGGTGGTCGTTCATGAGGGCGACCCACGTGTCGTAGTCGTCCGAGTAGCCACCGTAGAGCATGGGCATGATGGCGTCGATGATACCGCTGGCGAGCCAGCCGTGCGAATCCTGGAAGTAGTGGTCGTAGCCAAACCAGGCCACACCAGGAAGCAGGCCGCGGTCGGTGTAGTAGGGCCAGACGGCGGCGCTGACCCATGCATTGGGACGATAGGCGCGTGTGGTGGCGTAGGTTTGCGCCACCATCCACGTCACACGGTCGCGTTGCCATTGGTCGCGTGCGGCCGTGCGTGTGTCGCCAGCGGCTGCGTTGCTGTACGGATCGAACGAGTAGGATGGGCCAGGGTAGCGGATGAAATCGAGGTGGACGCCGTCCACGTCGTAGCGCGAGACAATATCGGTAATGACGGCGAGGATGTGTTGTTGCACTTCATCAACCCCTGGGCTTGCCCACAGATATTCGTTGTGTTGCAGGGGCATCGGTGTACCGTTGCTGTCGTACACACGCCATGCATAGCCCATGCCGTAGACGCCCGGGTGAGCGTCATACGAGGGGCCATAGGTGAAAACGTCGAACATGTGGGCAGGCGTTGTGGCTGGGGGGGCCAGCTCGCCTTGCCCTTCAGGTGGTGGGAGCCAGGCTGGGTAGGTGTTGACGTATGCGTGCACTTCGATACCGCGGGCATGCGCACGCTCGATAAGATACGCCAACGGGTCCCAACCAGGGTTTTGCCCAAGCGTCGCGGCATAACTCCCTGTCAACCGCGCTGACCATGGTTCCAGCCCTGGCGTGTAGAAGGCATCGCCATTGCCGCGCACTTGAAACAGAATGGTGTTGAAGCCCGCGCTGGCGATGTTGTCGAGTGCGGTATCCAGATCGGCAGGCCCAACCACGCGAGTGGCGCTGGTCCAGTCGAAGCGTGTCAGCCAGATGGCGCGGCGTTCGATCATGGGGTTCTTTTCGACCAACGGATTTTGAATGATGGGCAGATAGACTGACACATTGGTGTTCGTTGCCAATGATGCATTGGGGATGTGAGGCGTGGGCGATGGCACAGCAGCAGGCCATGTCTTGGCGCTACCTTGCCTGGCAAGCCAATAGGCGGCATCGGCACGCCCCATGATACTGGCCACACGCTCGAATTGCGCTTCGGGCGTGGCAGGTTGGGGCATGGGCGGTTCGGCGCGTATTTGAATGTGCGGTGTGTGCAACGTCAGCACGACGCTGCACAGCAGTAAGAGCAGTTTCCAAACGATGCTACGTTTCGGGTTCATCAGCCATATCTACCAGTTTTTGCCCGCGTTCTACCACATCGCCCGGCTGGCAGTAGAGTTTGGCTACAACACCATCCGCCGGGGCTGTGATGCGAAGCTCCATTTTCATGGCTTCCAGAATCACGAGTGGTTGTCCCGCCTGAACGTGGTCACCTTCTTTCACCAGCACGTTGACCACCTGTCCAGGCATTTGCGCTTCGAGGGTGCCGCCACTTTGTTCGCCGACGCGCCGTTTGCGTTTGCTGGCGCGCTGATGCAGGTGGTAGGTTGTGCCGTTGAGGGCGACATATCGGTTGCGCTCCTGTCGCGCTGTGAACACGTCAAGACGGCGGCCTTCGACGATGGCACGCAGGTGGCCTGTTTCGACCAGCGTGGCTTCGACGTCGTACTGGCGGTCACCGATAGTAATGCGAAAAATCTCACCCAGCGATTCGATACGGACAGTGTAGATGTCGCCATTGTGTTCGTAATAACGTTCCATGTGTGCTCTCCACGTGTGGGCTCGCTTCCGTTGTATGGTTTCATCATGAAAAGTGGCTGTTTGCCACCAGGTGGCTGGCAAGCATTTTGTTCATCGTCCGAATCGGTCGGCGATGTTCCACGGGCTATAGGGGTCGCCAGCCTGTGCTGTCGGTGTAGAACTGACCATTGGTGCTGTTTGTTCGAGCATATCGGCTAATGCTGCAGCGATGAGCACATCATCAGTGATGGACGGCTGTGGTGGCATCCACGGGAGCATGGTGTTTTCCACCCAATCGGTCGTGATACGCCCTTGCTGAAAATCAGGATGTCGAAGGACGTCGAGCAGGAAGGGGATGTTGTTCGTGATACCAAGCAGCACGTACTCATGCAGCGCGTGCTGCATGCGGGCGATGGCGTCGGTGCGGGTTTCCCCCCAAACAATGAGCTTGGCAATCATAGGGTCGTAGTAGTGGGTGATGGTATCGCCAGTGCCTACGCCTGTATCCACACGCACCCAAGGGGCGGATGGTTCGACTGCTTTGAGGATGGTACCCGTTGCAGGCAGAAAGCCGTTGGCGGGGTCTTCGGCGTAGATGCGGCATTCGATGGCGTGCCCTCGCTGGCGGATGTCGTTTTGGGTGAAGGGAAGAGGATGACCAGCGGCGATACGCAGTTGCCATTTCACCAGATCAATGCCGATGACAAGCTCCGTCACGGGATGTTCGACCTGTAAACGGGTGTTCATTTCGAGGAAGTAGAAGTTGCGGTCGGCATCGACCAGAAACTCGACCGTGCCAGCGTTGACATAGCCTGCGGCGCGAGCGGCGGCGACTGCCGCGGCGCCCATGCGCTCGCGCAACGTGTCGTCGAGCAGGGGGGACGGGCTTTCTTCGATGATTTTCTGGTGGCGGCGCTGGACCGAGCATTCGCGTTCGCACAAGTGCAGGACGGTGCCGTGGGCGTCTGCCAGAATTTGCACTTCGACGTGATGGGGGTCGCGCACGTATTTTTCGAGGTAGATACGCCCATCGCCAAAGGCTTTTTGGGCTTCACGTTGAGCTGTTTCGATGGCGTGCCGTAGATCGTCGGGATGTTCGACGATGCGCATGCCTTTTCCCCCACCACCAGCGGCGGCCTTCACCAGAACTGGGTAGCCGATACGTTCGGCGGCGGCGGCGTATTCGTCGAAAGAGCCGCCACCCTGATAGCCAGGCACCACGGGGACACCAGCGCGTTGCATGGTTTCGCGGGCGGCGGTTTTGCTCCCCATCGCACGGATCGCATCTGGGGATGGGCCAATGAAGACCAACCCGGCGTCGTGAACGGCCTGAGCGAAATCGGCGTTCTCGGAGAGGAAGCCATAGCCGGGGTGGATCGCTCGTGCGCCGGTTCGTTGTGCGGCTTCGATGATGCGTTCGGCTCGCAGGTAGGAGTCTGTGGCTGGAGCGGCGCCAATGTAAACGGCTTCGTCGGCCAGGAAGACATGGCGGGCGTGCGCGTCAGCGTCCGAATACACTGCAACGGTGCGCACGCCGAGCTCGTGGCAGGCGCGGATAATACGCACAGCAATTTCACCGCGGTTGGCGATGAGAATTTTTTCGAATGGCGGATTCGTCATCGTCGACTACTCCTCTCTGATTGTCGTTTCAGGGGTGTGGTTCGTGTTGCATGGGCTGCGTGCCGTGAACCATCTGCATAAAGCGTGGGACCTGCGTGGCAATGACTGTGCGTTCGCTGAACAGACGGAAGAGAGGCCCCACGCCACCATATTCGAACGTAATCACCCATGGGGTCCCCCAATGGCCACTGCGGATGTTGTCGAGTGCCCAGGCAAGCAGTTCCCATTCGTTTTCGGTCATGGCCATATGGTCAACCCACTGCTCGCCTGTCCAGTTCACATGAACGTCGGTATTTTTGAGCAGGCGTTCGTATGTGGGCGTATCGAGCCACATGATGCCGGTGATGTGGAGTTCACGCAGACGCTCGACCGGCAACTGGCTGATGTAATCGCGCGGGGGGATCCCCAGCGTTTGCGCGGTAATCCAGGCATGTGAGACGTCGAGCAGAAAGCCGCAATCGGTCGCTTCCACAACGCGGCGAATGAGCGTTGGTTCGACAACGGCGCGGCGCAGAGGACTTTCGCCAGGCTTGTGGGGGATGTTCTCGGCTATGACACGTTCGCGCCCCCAGCGGATGGTCAGGGTATGCAGGTGCTCGCGCAGGGCTGTTTCGGCATTGGTGGGCGTAACGCCGCTTTCATCGGGCAGGTAGAGGTGGGTGTTGACAAAGCGCGTGTTGGTGGTGTTCAGCCAGTGGGCGATATCTGCGGCACGGGTGTCGAGGTCGTTTGCCGAAAGCCCCGCGTGGAGAGGGAAGTGCACGTAGGTGGGAGCCAGACGCTCTGCTTTGGCAATCAGGTCGGGCCAGTCGGGGCATTTGAACATGTCGAACGTGATAGCCCCTTCGGTGTAGAGTTCAGCAGCTTCGGGCGAATAGTTGATGGCGAATTGCATCACGTTATGCATCCTCTTCGTCTTGTTCTGTCGAAGGTGCAGATTCATTCTTGGTGGGCAGAATGAGCCGTGCACGGCGAACAGCACGCCCATCCATTTCGAGCACTTCGAAGAGTATCCCTTGCCATTCAACACGGTCGCCTTCCTGGGGCACACGTTCCAGCAGAGCCATAATCAGCCCCCCGACCGTGTCCACGTCTTCATGTTCGATGTTGAGATCGAAGTGTTGGTTGAGTTCATCCAGGAGAAGATCGCCACGCACGAGAATGCGTCCTTCGGCTTCGATTTCGTAGGGGGCGGTTTCACGTTCGCGCTCGAATTTGTCCACGATTTCGCCGACGACTTCTTCCATGAGATCTTCCATGGTGATCAAGCCTGCGGTGCCACCATACTCATCCAAGACGATCGCAATTTGGGTGTGGGCTTCGCGGAAACGGATGAGCATATCTTCGAGTGGCAGAGACTCGAAGACGTAGAGCGGTTTGCGCTGGGTGGCAATTTCGCGCAGGTCGAACGGTTGTTGCGGTTTGGTGACCTCGTAGCGTGCCAAATCTTTGACGTAGAGGATGCCGACGATGTTATCCAGCGTGCCATCGTAGACGGGGTAGCGTGAATATCCCGCTTCGCAGATGAGCATGGCGACTTCACCGTAGGTGGCATGGACGGGGATGCCGACGATACGTGTGCGGGGCGTCATAATCATCCCAACGGTGCGCTCGGCGAAGTCGAAGATGTTTTCCAGGAAGAGTTGTTCGGTTTTTTCGAAAACACCTTCGCTTTCTTCGACGATGTATTCGAGCTCTTCGATGGTCATGAGACGTTCATGGGCGCTCGCAGCTGGAATGCCCAGTGCACGGGTGATGAGCCCGCCCAACGTGTTGAGCACTGTAATGATGGGCTTGAAGAGCAGTTCCGTCAGGCGCATGGGCCAAACCAGTTGCAGGACGGTGCGCTCGGCGGATTGCAACGCGAGCGACTTGGGCACCATTTCGCCAATGACGACATGCAGGTATGTCAGAAAACCGACCGAGATGATGGTGGCGACGGTGTGGGCGGCGGGTTTAGCCAGACGGCCCAGATGTTCCAGCGGTCCCACAAGCCATTGGGCAAGGGTATGTTCTCCGTACATGCCCAACCCCAGGCTGACGATGGTAATCCCCACTTGTGCGGTGGTGATGTAGAGTGTCTGGCGTTCGGGGTCACGCAAGATGCTGAGCACCCAGCGGGCGCGGGCGTCGCCTGCTTCGGCACGTTGGGCAATCCGACCACGAGGGGCGGCAACAATGGCGAATTCCGCCGCCACGAATACGCCGTTGAGCAGAATCAAGATGGTGATGATGAGAATGGGCACAAGGTAGGTCATCATGGAATCACATCCTCGATCTTTTTCAGTTCTTCGTCGTTGAGTGGAATGCTGAGCTGCAGAACGGTGTGCCCTTCCATTTTTTCGATTCGTGCTTGCTTTTCGCCCAGCGGGATGCTCTCGCCTTCTTCGGGAAGACGCCCCAGCTGCAACAAGACATACCCAGCGATGGTATCTACTTCGTCGTTGTCCAGGTAGAGATCGAGCCACTCGTTCAGGTCACTGATGAGCACGTCGCCACGCACACAGAGTCGTTTCTGCTCTTTGTCCACAAAGACGGGGGAAATTTCGGTGTCGAATTCATCTTGAATTTCGCCGAAAATTTCCTCCAAAATGTCTTCCAGCGTCACCATGCCTGCGGTGCCGCCATACTCATCGAGCACGATGGCAACAGATTCATTGCGGCTCTGCAAGCGTAGGAAGAGTTTTTCCACGTCCATGCTTTCAGGCACCATGAGCACAGGTTGCATAATGTCGGTGCCGCGAGCGTGAGGGCGCTCACGTTTGAGGCAGAAGAGTGTTTTGAGGTGGACCAGCCCGACGATGTTGTCGATCGTGCCTTCGTAGAGCGGCATACGCGAGTAGGGTGACGCCGCCAGGCGTTCGAAGAGTTGCTCCACGGTCAGGGATGCAGGGTCGGCGACGATGCGTGTGCGTGGAATCATGACTTGCCGCGCGTTGAGTTCGCGTAGGCGCAGGGTGTTCAGCAGCAAATGGCGCTCGATTTTGTCGAGCACCCCACCTTCGCTGCTTTCCTCGACGAGCATAAGCAGTTCGTCGGGGGAATGGAGATGGCTGGCGGATTCGCTGACGGGTTCCTGCCCGAGAAGATGCAAGAGCAGGTTACCACTTCCGTTGAAGATGATGATCAGTGGCCGAAAGAGCCGCAGTGACCATTGCAGCGGCACATAGGTCGTCAGGGCGAGCCGTTCGGGGTATTGGACCGCGATATTTTTGGGAACGAGTTCGCCAAAGATGACCTGGGCAATGGTCAGTCCGATGAGGACCGTTGTTGCCGAGACGGAAAGAGCGGCAGCTTCGCTTTCAATGCCAATTTCGAGCAGCAGATTGGCGACGATCGGCGAGAGTTGTGCCTGACCGTAGTACCCCAGCACAAGGCTAGAGACGGTGATGCCCAGCTGGCACGCTGCGACCACATTGTCGAGATTGCGGCGGTCGTCGAGGAAGCGGTGCAGGCTGGCTGCCAGGCGGTTGCCTTCTTCGGCCATTTGGGCAAGCCGTGAATGGCGGGCGCTGACAAAAGAAAATTCGCCTGCCACGTAGAGGGCGTTGATCAGAATGAGTATGCTCAGGATGCTGAGAATGATGAGTATGTTCATAGTGTCCTGATTTCGGTTGCTCCCTAGGTATGAATGGTTGTTGCCAAGTGTTTACATGCGGAAAACACCATACGTCGTCTCTCCAATGGGGGCGTTCAGACAGGTGGAAAGTGCCAGCCCTAGAATACGGCGAGTGTCAGCCGGATCGATGATGCCATCATCCCACAGACGGGCGGTTGAGTAGTATGGATTGCCTTCGCGTTCGTATTTTTCGAGAATGGGACGCTTGAACGCTTCCTGTTCTTCGGGCGTCATCGGTGGCTGGCCGCGCCGTGCCAACTGGTCTTGTTTGACGGTCAGCAAAACGTTAGCAGCTTGTTCACCCCCCATGACACTGATACGGGCATTCGGCCACATCCAGAGAAAGCGCGGATCGTAGGCGCGGCCACACATGCCGTAGTTGCCCGCCCCAAACGAACCGCCAATGATGACGGTCAGTTTGGGGACGGCAGCGTTGGCGACCGCGTGTACCATTTTGGCACCATCTTTGGCAATGCCGCCATGCTCATATTCTTTCCCAACCATAAAGCCGCTGATGTTTTGCAAGAAGAGCAACGGTATTTTACGGATGGTACAGAGTTCGATGAAGTGCGTACCTTTGAGTGCCGATTCGCTGAACAGCACGCCATTGTTGGCGATGATGCCGACGGGGTAGCCATAAATGCGGGCAAATCCACAGACCAGCGTATCACCATAGCGTGGTTTGAATTCACGGAAACGGCTTCCGTCCACAATACGGGCAATGACTTCGCGCACGTCGTAGACTTCTTTGAGCGTGCGTGGCACGATGCCGTAGAGTTCCTCTGGATCGTAGAGTGGGTCCTCGGGTGGGGCAATGTCCAGGTCAACCTGCTTGCGGCGGTTGAGGGTCTCGACAATGCCACGCGTAATTTCGAGGGCGTGCTCGTCATTTTCAGCCATGTAGTCGGCAACGCCCGAGATGCGTGTGTGCACGTCGGCGCCCCCCAATTCTTCGGCGCTCACTTCCACACCCGTAGCGGCTTTTACCAGCGGTGGCCCCCCCAGGAAGATCGTTCCTGTGCCTTCGACGATGACCGTCTCGTCGCTCATGGCAGGCACATACGCCCCACCAGCTGTACACGAACCCATCACGACCGCGATTTGTGGAATGCCCTTGGCGCTCATCCGCGCCTGGTTGTAGAAAATGCGCCCAAAGTGTTCGCGGTCGGGGAAAACTTCATCTTGCATGGGCAGGTATGCCCCACCTGAGTCCACCAGGTAGATGCAGGGCAGGTGGTTTTCTTCGGCAATTTGCTGGGCACGCAGGTGCTTCTTCACCGTCATGGGGAAGTAGGTGCCACCTTTGACAGTGGCGTCATTGGCAACAATCATCACCTCTTGCCCAGAGACACGCCCAATGCCCGTGACGATGCCGGCGGCGGGAGCCTGGTTGTCGTACATGTCCCATGCAGCGAGCGGCGAAAGTTCCAGGAATGGCGAGCCTGGGTCGAGCAAACGTTCGATACGTTCGCGCACAAACAGTTTCCCCTGCTCACGATGACGTTCGTGGGCGCGGGGTGGCCCCCCTTTGCGTACCTGAGCCAGTCGCGCGTTCAATTCGGCCACAAGGGCGCGGTTGTGTTCAGCATTGGCTTTGAAGCGTTCGTCGTTTGGATTGATGTGGGATTCGAGCACTTCCATCGGTGTTTTCCTCCGGCGTCGTTGCCTCAGGTTCTGGTACGCGCCAAAGCATACCGTAAGATGCCCTTCTGTTCAAACAGGTGGCCTTTGGTCGAGGGTCAGGTGAGGGGCTGGATGAGCACCGGGTCGTCGAAGCGTGGGTTGTTGACGCGGGGAGAGACGGGGTAGGCTCGCATCTTTTCGGCGGGGAACGTTGTGGACAGGATGAGGCCGATTTCGTCGTGAGGCGTGGTGGGGTCGAGCCAGGCGGCTTCGTGTTCAGGATGCAGGATGAGCGGCATGCGATTATGGAGTGTGGCCACAAGGTCGTTGGGATGTGTGGTGATGATGGCAAATGTTTCCAGTACTTCACCAGTTTGGGGATCGTGCCATGCTTCCCACAAGCCGGCAAACGCAAACAGTCCGCCATCTTCGAGGATGATGCGGTAGGGTTGTTTCCCGCGGGGTGTTTTCTTCCATTCGTAGAAGCCATCCGCAGGCACAAGGCAGCGCCGACGCCGTATTGCCGCGCGAAAACTGGGTTTTTCGAAAACCGTCTCGGCGCGGGCATTGATGAGACGATGGCCGATGCGTGGGTCGTCAGCCCATGAAGGGACGAGCCCCCATTGCAAAAGGTCGATACAGCGCTCGTCGTGCCAACGCACCACGGGCAGAAGTTGTGATGGTGCGGCGTTGTAGTGTGGCTGCCATGCGTCGGCGTGCTCGAAACGCGCTTGAAAGCGCTCTGCAATGTGGGATGCGTCAGCAGTGAGTGTGTAACGTCCGCACATGGTGTTGCCTCCATGAAAGGGGAAGTTGCAAGATCAGGTGCTTTCTTCTTCTGGTTCACGCCACCAGGTATGCTGGCATTGCTGGCATGTGAACTGCGGTGTGGTGATGAGCCAGCCCCCAAAGCCACAGATGAAGAGCCCCAGGGCGTTGATAAGCGCAACAAGTGTAGAGGATGTCAGCGTTTTGACGAACGTGTCGTAAGCAGGATGGATGTTGCCTATCCAGGGGGATATGGATGGAAACCAGGTGAAGAGCAGCAACTGGCCTATAGCGAGAAGCGCAAACCCAAGCAGCAGGAAAAAAACGCCACGCTTTCTGGCGTAGGTTTTGCGGGCACCGTCTGTGCCACATATGGGGCATGTGTTCTGGGGCATCGTATCGCACCGCTTTTGGTCTCGCCAGTCTCGATCATAGCATGAAGGGGCATACCGTATCAAGCCTGGTGGCACCTGGTGATTACCCAGATCTCTGCAAAGAAGTGAAAACGTGGCACAAGCCACACAGGACGCGCTGAGAGCATGTTGGCGTCCATTCACCCGTCTGTTTCCAGGCCGACGGCACCAGCGCAGCCAACGTACTGGTGGTGGCAATCGACCCGGTACCGTTCGAAAAGCCCTCTGCACGGCGAGTGGATGGGGTGAGCAAGGGATCCAAACGCATCTCGCCTGACCTCGAGCAGCAAGCACGCCTGACGTTACTTCAAGGAGCGACGCACCTGGCAGGTGCGTCGCTCCTCAGGCCCAGCGCTTCAATCCCGTTCTCCCCGCCCCAAGACCATCAGCAACGGCGTGATGGTGTGGTACCCGAAACCAGGAAGTGCTGAGAGCATGTTGGCGTCCATTCACCCGTCTGTTTTCAGACCGACGGCGCCAGCGCAGCGA
>WFOS01000094.1 GCA_015487975.1 Ardenticatena sp. | reverse complement strand
GCGGTGCAGGGGTCGGCGGCGGCCGAGTACCTGTACAACGAATTGGGCGTGAAGAAGGTCGCGGTGATCCACGACGGGTCGGCGTATGGCCAAGGGCTGGCGGACGTGTTCAAGGAAACGTTCGAGGGTCTTGGCGGCGAGGTGACGGACTACGAAGGGATCACGGTTGGCGAAAAGGACTTCCGCGCGACGCTGACGAAGATAGCGGCGAATGCACCGGAAGCGATTTACTTTGGTGGGTTCCAGGCAGAAGCGGCGTTGTTGGTGAGCCAGAAGAACGAAGTGGGGTTGGAGGACGCGATTTTCTTCACGGACGATGGGGCGTTCTCGGACCAGTACATCGAAGCGGCGAGTGGCGCGGCGGAAGGGTCGTATGCCACGTTTGCGGACCTGCCGGCGGGGTCGCCGGAGTTGGAAGCGTTCCGGGCGCGGTACAAGGAAAAGTACGGGGTGGAACCGAGCGAGTTGGGGCCGTTCCACGCGCATGCGTATGACGCGACGATGGTATTGCTGAACGCGATCGAGAAAGTGGCAGTGGCCCAGGATGATGGGACGCTGCTGATTCCGCGGAAGGCATTGGCGGACGCGGTACGTGGGACGAAGGGATACAAAGGGTTGAGTGGCACGATAACGTGCGACGAGAAAGGCGACTGTGGGTCGGCGAACATCATCATCTACCAGGTGCAGAATGGCGAATGGGTGCGCGTCTTCCCGCCTGAGGGCGAAAGCATGGGGGGTGAAGAAGGCGGCGAAGTCGCTGCTGCTGGCTGGACGGAAGAAAACGGCTTGCTGACCGTCTCAGCGGGTTCGTGCGAGTATGGCGGCTTGTTGAAAGAAATCCGCGCGGTGGACGAATTGACCGTGCAATTCACCATGTGCGCCCCCGACCCGGCCTTCCCATCGAAGGCGGCCTTCTCGGCGTTCGCCATCCAGCCGCGCGAGCACTTGGAAGCGACGGGTGGTTCGCCGCTCGAAAACCCCGTTGGCACGGGGCCCTACATGCTTGAATCGTGGAACCGCGGTGAAAGCATCGTCTTCAAGCGCTTCGACGATTACTGGGGCGACCCGGCGCAGACCGAAACGTTGGTCTTCCGCTGGAGCACCGAAGGGGCAGCCCGGTTGCTCGAATTGCAATCGGGTACCGTGGATGGTATCGACAACCCCAGCCCGGATGACTACGCCACCATCGATGCCGATCCCAATTTGCAGCTTATCATTCGGCCGGCGCTCAACGTCTTCTACATCGGCATGAACAACGCCTACGAACCGTTCGACGATGAGCGTGTGCGCCAGGCGATTGCCATGGGCATCGACCGCGAGCGCATCGTCAAGAGCTTCTACCCCGAAGGCTCGGAAGTGGCGTCGCACTTCACACCATGCGCTATCCCCAACGGGTGCGCGGGTGAACCCTGGTACGACTTCGACCCCGAACGCGCACGCGAACTGTTGGCCGAAGCAGGCTACCCGGACGGCTTCGAAACCAAGATTTACTACCGTGACGTGTTCCGCTCCTACCTGCCAGAACCTGGCCTGGTGGCGCAGGACATTCAAGCCCAGTTGAAGGAAAACCTGAACATCGACGCCGAAATCGTCGTCATGGAATCGGGGGCCTTCATCCAGGCCGCTGATGCGGGTGAGCTGGATGGCTTGCACCTGCTCGGATGGGGGGCGGACTATCCGCACGTAACCAACTTCCTCGACTTCCACTTTGGCGCGGGTGCCTCCAAGCAGTTCGGCGAAAAATTCCCAGACATCGTCGAAAACTTGCAGAAAGGTGCCCAGATTGCCGATCCTGAGGAAGCCCGCCCCTACTACGAAGCAGCGAACAACGCCATCAAGCAGCACGTGCCGATGGTGCCGGTGGCACACGGTGCGTCGGCGGCAGCCTACCGCGCGGATGTCGAAAACGCGCATGCGAGCCCGCTGGGCAACGAATACTTCGCCGTCATGAAGCCAGGCGACCGCGACACCTTCGTCTGGATGCAGAACGCTGAACCCATCAGCCTCTACTGTGGTGACGAAACCGACGGTGAATCGCTGCGTGCATGCGAGCAGGTCACCGAATCGCTGCTCGCCTATGAAGTTGGCGGTACCGCAGTCAAACCTGCGCTGGCGACTTCCTGCGAACCCAACGAAGACCTCACCGTCTGGACCTGCAAGCTGCGCGAAGGCGTGAAGTTCCACGATGGCTCGACGCTCGATGCCAACGACGTGGTGGTCTCGTGGGGCTTGCAGTGGGATGCGTCGCACCCGCTCCACAAGGGCAACAAGGGTACCTTCACCTACTTCTCGGCACTCTGGGGTGGTTTCATCAACGATACGGGTGAGTAATCCGACTGCTGGGCACCGGTCTGTTGCGGCGGGCCGGTGCCCGCTTTTCGTCGAGTTGACAACGATTGTCAGGTGACCATCAGGACGAGCTATGCTGCGCTACATTCTACGACGTACCCTCACATCCATACCGGTTCTCTTCGGCGTCCTCGCGGTAACGTTTGCACTGGCACGCATGGTGCCAGGCGACCCTTGTACTGCCATGCTGGGTGAAAAAGCCACCGAAGAAATCTGCGCGCGCTTCTTTCGTGAAAAGGGGCTGGATAAGCCCATCCCCATCCAGTTTGCGATCTATTCGCGCGATATTTTGAAGGGGGATTTAGGCAACTCGCTCCGTTTTCAACGTCCTGTCACACAAATTTTGGTTGAACGCTTGCCGCAAACGATTGAATTGGGGTTGAGTGCGCTCTTGCTTGCCACACTATTCGGCGTACCGGCAGGTATCGTGTCGGCACTGCGACACAACTCGCTGATCGATGTGGCGACCATGATTTTTGCCAACATTGGCGTCTCCATGCCGGTGTTTTGGCTGGGATTGATGCTGGCTTATGTGTTTGCTTTGGTTTTCAAAGATACCCCGCTGTGGTTGCCGCCATCTGGCCGGTTGACTGCGGGCCTTTCGGCAACACCGTTCTACGAGGTGTATGGCTGGAATGTCGAACAAGGCACGACGACGTATCGTTTTCTTGAATTTTTTGCCAACCTCTACATCTTCAACTCGATTATTACCGGCAATTGGGAAGTGCTAAAAGATGCTCTCCGCCATCTCATTCTGCCCTCGGTGGCGCTGGCCACCATTCCCATGGCGATTATCGCCCGCATGACGCGCTCGAGTATGCTCGAAGTCCTGGGGCGTGATTACGTGCGTGTGGCACGTGCCAAGGGATTGCCGGAGTGGCGTGTCATTGTGGTGCATGCGCTGCGCAATGCGCTTTTGCCAGTGGTGACCATCATCGGTTTGCAGCTCGGGGCTGTTTTTAGCGGTGCCGTCTTGACCGAAACGATTTTTGGTCTTGCGGGCGTGGGACGTAGCCTTTTCGAGGCAATTACCGCACGTGATTATCCCGTCATTCAGGGGTTCACCCTGGTGATTGCGTTCAGTTATGTGCTCATCAACTTGTTGGTGGATATTTCCTATGCTTTTCTCGACCCCCGTATTCGCCTGGAATGAACACACAGGTGAGCGTGGGGTGACAATGAACCATAACGAACGTCGAGCACGAGACATGTAGACGATGACCGAGCCAACATCTACACCAATCCAACAAGCCATTCCAACACTGACTCGCCGTCCGCCCGACAGCCCGATGCGGCAATTGGTGCGCCGCTTCTTTCGCCAGCGTTCCGCCTTGTTGGGCTTGTTCATCATTGGTGGTTTGGTCCTGGTGGCCATTTTCGCGCCGGTGATTGCGCCGTACGAGCCCACCGAAGTCTTGATCGGCAAAGAAGATGTGAGCAAGCGCGAAGCGCCATGCATTCACCTGCTAGGGTGCCCCAAAGAGAAGCCGCAGCACATCATGGGCATCGACGGCAATTTCCGCGACCAGTTTAGCCGCATCGTGTATGGGACGCGCATTTCCTTGCGCGTGGGGTTCATTACGGTGACCATGGCCGTTGTGGTCGGCACCTTGTTGGGGGCCATAGCGGGCTATGCCGGCGGTTGGGTGGATAATCTCATCATGCGCGTTTTGGACGTGTTGCTGGCGTTTCCTTCGTTGTTGCTGGCCATCGCCATCGTCAGTGTGTTGGGGCCTGGGCTCATCAACGCGATGCTGGCGATTACGATTGTAACGATTCCTGCGTATGCACGTGTCATTCGGTCGAGTGTGCTTTCTACGAAGGAGGAAGAATATGTGACTGCTGCGCGTGCGCTTGGTGTACGCCCCATCGACATCCTCTTTCGCCACATCCTACCCAATTCCATCTCCCCATTGATCGTCCAGGCGACGTTGGGCATTGCGACCGCCATTCTGGATGCGGCTGCGCTCTCGTTCCTGGGTCTGGGGGCGCAACCGCCAACACCCGAATGGGGGGCAATGCTCAGCGCCGAGCGCAACCAGGTTTTCAGCGCACCGCATCTGGTTTTCTTCCCCGGCCTGGCCATCATGATTACGGTGCTAGGCTTCAATTTGCTTGGTGACGGGTTGCGCGATGCACTCGATCCACGCTTGAAGAATGTGTGAGGGGTGTTGGAGGAAGGGGAGGGTGGCTTGTGATGGCGAACAGGAGAATGGATGGACTTTCCAAGATTAGGGAACTTCGCACTCTCTACGTATCTTGCCCCCTTCCCTTGTTATACTTTATTATACCTTGGGCAACGGCTGTTGCCTCGTCATCAATCTTCACCATTGCACAATGAATACTCCACAGACAAGCAATATCCAAGGTTTGTTTTAAATCCAATTTTCCTCCGTTACACCGGATCAGCAGTGATCGTAATCAGCGTAGGAAAAGCAGAGCACCAGAGCGCAGATAGGTGGTTCATCGCTCCTTTGGGCCGCGGAACCCCAGGTGGTCGATTTGTTGCAAACGAATTGCTCTGTTATTCATGATGTGACCGTAGTATATACGGCAGGGAAACTCGTACAGCTAATGACATAGAGAGGGATCTGAACGACATATCCCGAGATTAGGAGGTATTATGAAAGAGAGATGTGTACTCCTTCAAGGCGATGTGGATGCCATCAAGTCCTATGTGTTTGAATCTCCCGGACTTCTACAGATTCGGGGGGGCAGCCAAGGTTTAGTGGAGTGTGAGGAGCAAGTAGAGACATGCGTGCAGCAGTTGGGTGGACAAAAAATTTATTGTTCGGGTGGCAGTTTTCTTTTCATGGTACCTGTGAACAAGATTCCAAAAATCAAAAAAGAAATTGAAAATATTTATTTGAAGCACACTTTGGTGACCACGGTCACTATAGTTTACGAAGATACTTCAGACATGCCCCCACTTGCACCAAGCACCAATGATGGCTGGGCAGGTCGTCTGGTCAAGGCCCATCAGAAAGCCCAGAGTATTGGTAAATTTGCCCGCCGTACCGCTTTCCTGGCTGCGCGCTTGCGAGATGCGAAGCAGAAGAAAAACACCGTGCCCTTTATCGAGGCTTGCCCCTTCGGTAAACGCTGTGATCTCTGCGGCAAGCGGATAGCAGAAAAGAAGGTCACGTATACTGAGGCTAGTGTACAAGAAATCAAAAGGTTTTGCCTCGTTTGTGCTGGGCGAAACGACATAGGGCGTAAAGCACGCCATCAGAGATTTACAGATTTCGCTCAAGAACGAGAGTGGCGGATTGTTGCTGAACCAGCTCGAGATCTCGATACCTTGGTGCAAACATCTCAACGCCCATATATTGCCTTCCTCTATGCTGATGGCAACAACATTGGCTGGCTGTTACAGCAAGTGAAAAATGAACAACAATATGGAGCGTTTTCTGATGGGCTTCGTGAGAGTACGGAGCAGGCCCTGTTCGAAGCATTGTGGGAAGTGTGCGGCCCAGCCTTAGAAAGGGAACAGGTTTGGCCTTTTGAAATCATCAACATTGGTGGTGACGATATCACTCTGCTCATTCAGGCCGGATACGTTTGGGATGTGGCCATCGCGTTTCTGGAGCGTTTTGAATGCTACGTTCGGAAAGAAGTGGAAAGACGACTGGGGGACTGGCCCCAGGATTGGCCAGAGTGTATCACTGCTTCAGTAGGTATTGCCGTGGCTGACGTCAAGTACCCCATGCGTTACCTGGAATCTCTAGCCGAAGACTTGCTCAAGCGAGCGAAGAAGACAATCCGGCAGGCCCAAACCAGCGCTATTGATTTCCTCTGGCTTTCTAATGCTATCGCGATGACCCAAGCAACCGAAATGGTGGACGACTTGTACCGCCAAGGGGACCTTGTGCTCACGGCAAGGCCCTACACCTTGGCGCAGGCCAAAGTAATGCAAACCGTGGTGGACGTGCTTTCTCGATGGCCCCGCAGTTTGCGTCATCGCTGGGGTGAGGCCTTAGAGCGAAGCAAGTGGTCCTCCTTAGGCCTGATTCTCTACGACCTAGCCCGCCGTATGTCCCAGAACAGACAAGACGTGGACGCTTTGCTCGATAGGATGCAGCACCTGACCCATTCCCTGGGTGGATCCGTTGATGTTCCCATGGGATATCTCTGGTGGGAGAGCAGAGAGAACCAAAAAGTAATCTGGCGCACCGCTCTTCTGGACGCGTTAGAACTGGCCGAACTCCGAGCCATGCGACCGGATGTGGAAGAGGAAGACGAGGAGGCAACGTGATGGTCGAACTAGAAATCAACCTTCACCTCCAATGGCGCACGCCGTTTCACACCACAGGCAATCGCTGGAAGTGGGGAGCGGATAAAGCCCTGATTCGACGCTATGACGGCGCCTATATCTTACCTGCCACTTCTCTTAAAGGTGCGTTGCGGGAACAAGCAGAACGGCTGCTGCGTGGCCGCATACATGTTTGCACTGCGCCCGACCCCGGCCAGATGTGTCTGGATTCCAAAAACTTGTGCCTAGTCTGCCGTGTCTTCGGCAACCCTCGGCGGCCTTCCCCCTTGCGCTTCACCGACGTGGTTCTGCCACAAGTTCCGGAAACTACCCAAATTCGGGCCGGAGTAGCTGTCAGCCGACGCCGTCGCGCAGCTGTACCCCAGCGGTTGTACTTCGTAGAAACGACTGCAGCTGGCCCTATGGAAGCCCAGGCAGTTATCCAGGGTCTTTTCCCTTCCCAAGAGCAAGCCGAGGAAGCCGCAGCCTTGGTTGTCCTGGCGGTCCGGATGCTCCCGGCGTTGGGCGCGGGGCGTACCCGCGGCCTGGGTTGGCTGGAGGCCATTGAGGCCGAATGCACGATTGATGACCAGCCGTTAGCCGGGACGGCAATAGAACGTTACTGGAACCAGTGGTTAGGAGGCGGCCAATGAAGCCGGTATGGCTGAAAATCACTCCCGAGGAACCCCTAGTACTGGGTTCGGTGCGGCCCGATGCCCAATTTCTGACCACCCGCACCTACATTCCCGGTCGCCTGTTGCGGGGCGCTTGGGCGGAGTGGCTCAAAATGCAAGGTAAGGAAGACGAGGACATTCTCGCTCAGGTCAAAAGACTGCGTATTGGCAATTTCTATCCCGCGGTGGATGATGGCCAATTATTGTACGCTTTACCCCTTCCCCTCACGGCTATGACGTGCAAGCACGAACCCGGTTTCCAGAGTGCTTTCCGGCCGGCCCGCCAGGGGCACGGGGTGGTAGATACCTTGCTCCCCCAACTGGCCTATCACCTCCTGCGCGAAGCCGGAGCCCAAATGACCGCTCCCTTCGCCCTTACATGTGTTCAATGTGATAGCCGGATGGAACTGGCAGAAGGGTTCTACGGTGTATATCAAGCCCATGGCGAGGTGGGTTACGAGCAGTTTCGCCCCCGATACCATGCTCAAACCAAGGTAGCCTTGAGCCGCTTTCGTCGGGCTTCCCAGTTTCAAATGCTTTACACCTTGAACGCGCTGGCACCTGAGGTGCCGGCTATTTTACATAAAGGTGGTCGCAAGCAAGTGATGTTCTTGGGACGGGTATATGGTGACGGTGAAGCGCTGCAAGAACTCAAACGCGCTTTAAACCATGTGGCTATCGGCGCTCTGCACACCCGGGGATATGGGCGGGTTCACGTTGAAGAAATGGATCCTCCTCATTGGCCTAGCCTCAAAAAGCGAATTGAAACCTTCAACCGCATTTTGTCCAACCTCTGGCAAGACCTCAAACGCCTCGCAGCCAACCAAGACGAGCTTCCAAAGAGCCCCGACGGCCTGTACTTCTCGGTGGACCTGCTTTCCCCCGGTGTGTTCGTCAACAACGGCCTGCCCGAGTTGGTGCCAGAGTTGTCCATCGATGGCCATACCCTCCGGCCCATCTGGTGGGCGACCCGGCCTGATATGGCCAGCGGTTGGTCCACCGCGTGGGGCCTGCCCAAGCCGACTCACCTGGCCGCACGCATGGGCAGCGTCTACGTTTACCGCTGGGACGGTAGCCTAGACGATTTGCTCCCCACGCTGCAAACCCTAGAAGCCGAAGGCCTGGGCTTGCGCCAAGACGAGGGCTTCGGCGAAATCTTGGTGTGCCATCCTTTTCATCAGGAGGTAGAAGAACGATGAGGAAGTTAAATCCGAGAACCCGACAAGCGCTCGCGGCGAAAGAGGATGCGTTGGTGCAACAGGCTCGCGAAGTGGCGGAGGCGTTATGGGAAGCCTTAGACGCAAAACAACGGAAAGACGGTAAGGGGCGCCAACTGCGCAACATCCTGGAGGTCGCTGAGAGTACCGACTCATGGAAGGCTTTGGCCCTGTTTATTCGTTACCAGGCGGCACGGGGCGAACTGGATATCGGCTGGGCAGAAAAAGTCATTGAAACACTGGAGGGTCTGGAAAGTGAAGCGTGCAAATTGGCCCAGGATAACAAGGATGACCCCAAAGCCGTCCACCTGGAAATGATCACCCACCTTTTGGGCCACGCGGTGCGCTGGCATCTCTGGGATGTGAAAAAAGGGGGGGGATGAACTATGTTCGACACCTTCAACAACCGTGTGGTGTTGCGGGCCACTTTGGAAATGCAAACCGCGCTTTCGGTGGGTAGCCGCATCTCCCTGGAGCCGGTGGGGACGGACCTGCCCGTTATGAAAGGGCCCGATGGCCTGCCGTTCATTCCCGGCTCGTCCATCAAGGGCGCAGTGCGGGCGCTGACCGAGCGCATTTTGCGTAGCCTTCCCAATGGAGAGGAAATCGGCCTATGGGCCTGTGATCCCTTCGCAGACCCGTGTGTGGATCGGAACCAGGCCCGCATCTGGTTACGCGATGAAGCAACTGAGCTCCGCGTCTGGGATAAGGCTTGCACCGCGTGCCGCATCTTTGGCTCACCCTGGCTGGCCAGCCGGGTTTCCTTCAAGGACGCTTACTTGGAGAACTACGAAGACTTGGCCGTGGCTACCCAAATCCGCGATGGCGTAGGCATTGACCGAGACCTGGGTGCGGCCCGCCAGGGCATCAAGTACGACTTTGAGGTTGTCGTGCCGGGGGCCAGATTTGACATTGAGATTCTGACCGAAAATCTAGACGATTGGGAGTTGGGTCTTCTCCTTTCGGTTTTGCGGTTTTGGAAAGAAGGCCAGTTGCCCTTGGGCGGCAAGGTTACCCGGGGCCCCGGATGGGGAAAACTTCAGGATTTGCGCTTGGAGCGAATTGACCGGGCCAATTTGTTGGATTACCTGACAGTCGGTCAACCCGCCAAGGACAGCCCGGAGAAATACCTTCAGGCCTTCCGCGATTACATAAGCAAGCATCTGAACCGAGGGGAGGGATGACCCATGCATAAGACCCGATACAACGCCCTGCACTTGACCGTTCGCATTCGTCCCAAAGGCCCTCTGCTGATTAAGGCCGGCGGCATCTCCGCCAACCCCGCATTGCCGGATATGCAATTTGTGCGTACGTTTCATCCCGACCGGGGCGAAACGGTCTACATTCCCGGTTCATCCCTCAAAGGGGTCGTGAGAGGATTTGTGGAGAAGGCCCTGCGCACCTTTGATGCCCGAGACAGTTGGCGTTGGGCCTGCCCAACATTCCCCGATGAAGCGGAGAGTTGTGCCCGACGTGTGCAGAATGAGACGGATACGGCATCTGTATACCATCAATCTTGCGGTGCTTGCCGCATCTTCGGCCATACCCGGCTGCGAGGCCGGCTTTCCTTCACCGATTCCTTCCCAGTGGAAGAAGTGCGCACCGAAATCCGCTACGGCGTAGCCATCTCGCGGCTGACCCACGCGGTGGCCCATGGGCCTTTTGAAATGGAAGTAGCCGTCTCGGGAACGTTTGAAGGGCACCTGGTGCTGGAAAACTTTGAGATCTGGCAATTGGGCCTGGTGGCTACGGCCCTGGCCGCCATGAATCAAGGCCTGGTGAAAGTGGGCTTTGGCAAAAACCGAGGGTTTGGTGAAGTAGAAGTGGAGGTACAAGAGGCGTGGGTGGATGAAGTTGTAGTGAACTACCAACCCCAACGCTTGCGGGGCCTGATGGCCTTTGTGGACGACGCAACGGCGCAGGCCTATGGTTTATTCCCACCGGCCGATTTGGACCTGCATAACGGCCCTGAATTCACCCGTGAAGAACCGTTAGGCGTGTACACGCGGCGGGTATACGGCACGCAGGGCTGGAACGAATTGGCCCAGCTCGCCATCCAGGCATTGTGAGGGGTGGCGCCATGCAAGGATTCGTCTACCACCTGACAGGCACCAGCAAAGAGCTGCAACGCCTTGCCCAAACCCATCTGGGCGAGGCTGTCTGGCATTGGGTCGCCGACACGGCCCGCCTCACCGTGGGGAAAGCCTACCCCGCAGACTGGAAAGAGCAGGGAGCGGTTTTCAATACCCAGGGCGAATTGCGTTGGCGCGTGTCGGATGATGACCAGTACGAGGCCCTCTTGCTCACCACAAAGGCCTTGCCCAACCATGAAGCGCTGCCTGGCGAATGGACAGTAGAGGAACAGGCGCTTTATCTGCAGGACTTGCGAGAAGCCCGGGTTTTGCCTCAATTCGCCCAGTATCCCACGGGAAAGCCTGCGGGCAAGATTCGGGTACGGCTTTACTGCCGTGAAGGCGTCCCCACCTTTGTGAGTTTGTGCGAATTCCTTGAGGAGGAAGCATGATGGCTCAGCGTCCTGAACCTGAACCCAAGCCCTTCTTCTGGGTCTCGCTGGACGAGCCTCCGCAGAAAACCCGGCCGGTGTTCCACGAAAAATTTGAGGGCTGGACAGGCCGTTTGGTTTGGGAGATTGAGGTGCTCTCGGACTACCTTTATGTGGGAAGCGGGAACTTGGACTTGGTGCGGTTGCCCGATGGCCGCGAACAGGCCCGCTATGCCTTTGCCCGCCGGGATGGACAGTTGGTGATTCCTGCCACCAGTATCAAAGGCGCGGTGCGGGCAGTGTTTGAGGCCATCACAAATTCGTGCGTTTCTCAGCGACACCGCCGGGAACGTCCGCCTTCAACTGCTCATATGGCATGCGGCCTGGTTCGCAAAGGAAAAGAGGGGAAAGCCCAACTCTGTCCGGCTTGCCGCGTTTTTGGCACAACGGGCTACCGCGGTCGGGTGCATTTCTCCGACGCGATCCCGATAGGGGACGTAGACACCGAGACTATCAAAATC
>WFOS01000093.1 GCA_015487975.1 Ardenticatena sp. | reverse complement strand
TTATCGGCACGCGCGGCCCGGGAGCGATGTACGTCCACGTTCGGCCACCACCCAGGTCGAACAGCGGAGGAAAAAGCAAAAAAGCGCGTTGGAGGAGGCGGTTTTCGCTTTGAAGCGGCATCTGCGTCGTTTTCGCTCTTCTGGGCTCGTCACGCAGCCTCCGCTTCGACCGTACGTATGGGCTACGTAACGCCCCCCTTTTTGCAGGAGAGTCTGCATCTCTTTTCCACATCCGATTCCCGTGTATCCAACTTTTGAAAAGGAGGCGACGATGGTACGAATCGACGAAGGAACACTCTCCGGTGCCGGCTTGAAAATTGGCGTCGTCGTCGCGCGGTTCAATGATTTCATCACGCGATCGCTCCTCGATGGGGCATTGTCGGCATTGCGGCGGCATGGTGTCGCCGAGACCGACATCCATGTGGTCTGGGTGCCTGGGGCATTTGAAATTCCCGTGGCCGCACAGCAAATGGCGCAAAGCGGGCGGTATCATGCCTTGGTCTGCTTGGGGGCGGTCATTCGTGGGGCCACCCCCCACTTCGACTATGTGGCGGGCGAAGCCGCCAAAGGTATTGCCGCCGTTGCACGCGAAACAGGCGTCCCTGCCATTTTTGGCATTCTCACAACCGATACAATCGAACAGGCAATCGAACGTGCAGGCACCAAAGCGGGCAACAAAGGGTATGAAGCCGCTGTTGCCGCCATCGAAATGGCGACGCTGATGCAGCAATTACGTGCCTAGCCCGAAGTGCATCAGTATATCGATGCGGCGTCTCTGCAAGTGGGCGCCGCATTTTTGCTGCCTTGCAGATGCTCTCAACCTGATTGACGAACACCTGATTTTGATTAGCCTAAATTTTGCCAGGACTGCGCCATACAATCGTAGGGGAAAGCATATGACCATTCTGACCGAAGCCATGCAAGATTATCTCAAGACCATCTGGCGTCTTGCACATGAGGACAACGTCCCTGTAACAACCACTGCCCTGGCGAACGCGCTAGGCGTGCGTCCCGCCAGCACCACCAACATGCTCAAACGTCTGGCGGCGTTGCATCTGGTGAAGTACGAGCCATATCGTGGCGTCGAACTCACCGAAGCAGGCGAAAAAGTGGCCCTCGAAGTGGTACGCCACCACCGTCTGTTGGAACTCTACCTCACCGAGGCACTGGGCTTCTCGCCAGATGAAGTCCACGAAGAAGCCGAACGATTGGAACACCACATCTCCGAAGCGTTTGAACAGGCCATTGCCGAGCAACTGGGGCATCCAACGCACGATCCCCATGGCGACCCCATTCCAACTCCCGATTTGCAGCTTGTTTCACGGCCTGCACGCCCTCTGAGCGAATTACAGATTGGGCAAGAGGGGTACATTCGCCGCGTGCGCGTCGATGTGCCCGAACGTGTCGAAGCGTTGGCAGCCGAAGGCGTCGCGCCCAATGTGCGTGTGCGCGTTGTCGAGCGTCGTGAACAGGCGTGTGTGGTGCAAATTGTCGTCAGCGGGCGCGAAGTGATGATTGTTCCCGATGAGGCTTGCGATGTCCTCGTCGAGCCTTTGGAAACGACCTAAACGTGATATTTGTAACTTGTGTGGTGTCCACCTTCTGATAGAATACCACAAGGGGCTTTCGTACTCTTTTGCGCCCTTTTGAAAGGGATTTCCGACACAATGGAGTGTCTTGTACGTTGCAGTACTGAAACCATCGATGAAAGGAGTGACCAATGACCAATCAAACTGTCCAGATCAACAAAGGGCTTGAAGGGATTGTGGTCGCCGAAACCGCGTTGAGCAAGGTGTTTGGCGAAGAAGGTCGGTTGATTTACCGCGGTATCCCCATTCAAGAATTTGTCGAAAATGGGGCATTGTACGAAGAAGTTGTCTATCTCCTTTGGAATGGCACATTGCCAACCCAGGCCGAGCTCGACGCATTCAAAGCCGATCTGGCGTCCAAGCGGGCGTTGCCAGACACCGTTTTGAACCAGATTACCCAATTCCCCAAAACAGCCGATCCCATGGTCGTATTGCGCACGGTCGTCTCGATGTTGCACATGTACGATGAAAACCCAGATGATCTGTCGCCTGAGAACTTGCGCCGCATCGGCTCGAACCTACTTGCCAAATTCCCCACCATTCTTGCCGCCTTCCACCGCTATCGCCAGGGGCTGGAACCCGTGGCACCGCGCACAGACCTGACACATGCCGCCAACTATCTTTACATGCTCAATGGTGAAGATCCTGGCCCGCGCTCGGTAGAAGGTGTGAACGCGTACCTCGTCCTGTTGGCTGACCACGGTTTCAATGCTTCAACCTTCACGGCGCGTGTCGTGGCTGGGACGCAAGCGGACATGTATGGCGCGATTACTGGGGCGGTGGCGTCCTTGAAGGGGCCATTGCATGGTGGGGCGCCGATTGCATTGGTCAAGCAGATGGAAGAAGTGGGCGATCCCGCCAATGCTGAAACGTATGTCGAAGAAGCCCTGGCGGCGAAGAAACGCATCATGGGGATTGGCCACCGTGTGTACAAGACCTACGATCCGCGGGCACGCATTCTCAAAGAAATGGCCCGGAACATTGCCGAAGAAACTGGCAACAGCCGCTGGTACGAACTGGCTGCTGCGATCGAAGCGGCGGCCTTGCCGCGCCTCGAACACAAGCGGCTCTACACCAATGTGGACTTCTACTCGGTGCCGCTCTTGCTCAGCCTAGGGTTGCCCACCGATATGTTGACCCCCACCTTCGCCGTCAGCCGTGTGGCAGGCTGGGTTGCGCATCTGCTTGAGCAGTACGCAGACAACCGCCTCATGCGCCCTCGCTCGTACTACGTCGGGTCGGAAGAAGCACACTACGTGCCGATCGACCAGCGCGGTTGAACATTTCTTGCTGATCAGGTGGGGTGGACACATGTGCCACCCCACTTTTTTGACCAATCGAGACGACATGACAGTTCACACTTTGCCATCATGCCAAATGTCAGATATAGTGGAGGGGGTGGTTGTGCAGGATTTCACGGATACTTGCCAAATTTTCACAATGCATATACTGTCAGCACTTGAAAGCCCCACATTCCCAAATCACAGTTTGCTGCCAGTCTTGTTGGCGTCCTGCCGAATGCGTGCTTGTCTAAAAAGGCGCGTTCATGTATGATGGCCGCCGACTTTGTACGGGTTTTCACATACGGTAACGCGAGAGGAGGATGTTGATGGCGCACGAACAGGCACAGCCCTCGAATGGTATCAAACCATTGACGCGGCGTGAGTTTCTCAACTACGTCTGGCTTGGTTCGTTGGGTGTCTTCTTTGCCGAAATTGGTGGCATGGGGTTGCTCTTTGCCTTCCCACGCTTCCGTGCAGGGGAATTCGGTGGCGTATTCAACCTGGGCCCGGCGAGCAACCTGCCACCGGTTGGCAGCCCCCCCCAAGTGAATGCCAAAGGGAAGTTCTGGCTTGTGCATCTCGAAGATGGCGTATTGGCACTTTACGTCGTTTGCACGCACTTGGGGTGTCTCTACCGCTGGCAAGAGGCACAGAACCGCTTCATCTGCCCCTGCCACGGTTCACAGTTCCAGAAGGATGGGACATACATCCAGGGTCCTGCACCGCGCAGCCTCGACCGCTTTGTGATACGCATGCTCGATGCGGCTGGTAATGTGCTAGCAGAAACCGACCGTGTGAAGAAGGGGCCCGTTCCTGTGCCAAGCCCCGATGCTATTGTCACCATAGATACTGGTGATTTGTTGCGTGGTGATCCGCGCTAAGTCGTATTGCGAGTGTCGTGAGCCCATTGACACTGATGCAACTCTCTGAACGCTGATGAGGAGTGAACACTATGCTTGGGTTGCAAGATTTGCGTAATCTGCCCAACGACTTGCAGCGCAAACTGCGTGAATTGCGCGAGCAAGATTGGGAGCAGGTCGCCCGTGAAAAAATTGACGAACGTGTGCGTATCATCACGGCGGGGATGGACATCGAAGAGCTGCGAGCTGTCTTTCGTGGTGATCCGCCGACCAAGAAGCCCAACCCGCGTTTCAAGGTGCACACCACGTCGTTCCTCATGCACATTCGCCCGCGCTATTACCCGCGTGCGGCGACGTGGTTCACCCATACGTTCCGCTTGGGTTTTCTCAGCGCCTATATGTTCTTCATCGAAATCGTCACTGGTTTGATTCTTATGGTCTACTATGCGCCGACACCTGATACGGCGTATAGCAACATGATCAACATTCTGAGCAATGTCTGGTATGGTGAGTTGCTCCGTGATATGCACCGCTTGGGCGCCGAATTGATGGTCGCCGTCGTTGCGTTGCATATGTTACGTGTTTACATGACTGGCTCCTACAAGAAGCCGCGTGAGTTTACTTGGTTGACTGGTGTGGTCTTGCTGGGGATTACGTTGTTCCTCTCCTTCTCGGGCTATTTGCTGCCGTGGGACCAGCTGGCGTTCTGGGCGGTGACCATCGGGACTTCCATGGCTGACAAGACGCCGCTCATTGGGAAGGAAGTCAACCTCTTGTTGCGTGGGGCACCAGACATTGGCGCTGGTGGTCTGTTGCGCTTCTATCTGATGCACGTGCTCTTCCTGCCTCTATTGGGGATTCTCTTCACGAGTATTCACTACTACAAGGTTTCGCGCGAGCATGGGATTTCGTTGCCTGCCCGTGTCGAAGAAGGTGATATGGATCCCGACGAAAAGCGCTGGGCAACAGAGCGCATCAATCTGATTCCCGATTTGCTCACACATGAGCTGTTCCTCTCGATTCTCGTTGTGGTTTTGATGATGGTCTCCGCGGCTACGTGGTATAGTGCACCGCTCGAAAGCCGCGCCCAACCGAACGTGACGCCGCTGGACACGAAAGCGCCCTGGTACTTCTGGTGGTTGCAGGGGATGCTGAAACTGGGTGATCCGACGTGGATGGGGGTCATCCTTCCTGGTTTGATCGTGCTCTTGCTGGCGGCTGTGCCCTACATCGACAACAACCCGTATCGTCTGGCCAAGCGTCGCCCGATTGCTGTGGCACAAGGTGTGCTGGCGACCATTGCCATCCTCATCCTTTCGTACATGGGCTTGCCACAATGGGGAATCGAAACACCGCCAGCAACGCGCATCATTCAGGATATTGCGCCGCAGGAAGGCGTGGGGCCGTTGCGTGAATTGGGATACGCTGGTGTACCACTCGGAACCTTCGACACTGATACGTACCAGCTGCCGCCCGATCCAACCGAATTCGATCTGCTCTTTGCTGAATTCCAGCGCCGTGTGAAGGAAGCCCCATTGGTGGCGCCGTATGGTGAATGGAAGATCGACTTGTGGCAGCCGACGTTGAAGCGCGTCCACATGGAAATTTCGTGGACCAAGGTAGACGATAGTGGTAACATCGTCTACGACGAGAATGGCAATCCGGTGCGCGATACGTATACGAAGACTGTCTTCCTGCACCAAAACACGAAGCATGATTAGAACAACGGAGTAGCACAATGTCAATGGTACGTATCCAAATTGCACTTGGTATTTTGCTTACCATCATTGGGTTGCTGGTGGTCGCTTGGGTCGGTGTCAACGAACCCAAGCGACTAGAAGAATCTACGCTCAATTGGGAAGCGCGCCGTATCGAGTATGGTGCGGAGCTCTTCGAGCGTAATTGCATCACCTGCCATGGAATGGATGCACAAGGTGTGCCCGGGTTGGCCCCGCCGCTCAACAGCCGTGAATTGCTCGAACAGCGCGCTGCCGAAATGGGCTGGCCCGGTGATGCCTTTGGTTACATCGTGAAGACGGTTGAAGGTGGTCGCCTTATTTCGAGCCGCCCTGACCAGTATGTGGGGAACATGCCCAAGGGGGACATGGCAATGCCACCGTGGGGTGAGCAGTTTGGTGGTCCCTTGACGCAGTTCGATATCGAAAACATTGCGCTCTTCTTGCTCAACTTCGAAGAATTTACGCCTGAACAGCAGGCGATGATCGAGGCAGCCCAGCAAACCGAAACCGGTGGAGAAGAAGCTGCTGGTGGTGGCGAAGCCAGCCTGGAAGAGCGCGCCATCCAAATTCTGATCAACAATGGATGTGGTGGGTGCCATACGATGCAAGATGTTGCTGGTATGGCTGGTACGGTCGGCCCCGAATTGACGAACATTGGGGCGGTAGCTGCCAACCGTATCGCTGACCCCAACTACACTGGCGAAGCCACAACACCTGAAGAATACATCCTCGAAGCGATTGTCAACCCCAATGCCTACGTCGTCGAAGGGTTCCCGGCAAATGTGATGCCGCAAAACTTCGGCGAGACGTTGAGCGAAGAAGATATCAACACGCTGGTTGAATACCTGTCGAGCCGGAAGTAACGATCGAAATCTGGCCTGGGCACGTGAACGATGCTGGTTGACGTGCCCAGGCTTTCATCGCGATGGGAGTGGTGAGAGTGACGACCATGGAACGCAATCCCAAAGATGTGGTTCGAGACCTGATTCCCGACTACGCTGCCGACATTCTGGCCGAGGATGAACACCTCGCGCAGACGGTCCTCGTCACGACGTGGGACAAACTTATCAAGAACCTTGATGCGCTCTACAATTGGGGGCGCAAGTCGTCCATTTGGCCGATGACGTTCGGGTTGGCGTGCTGTGCGATCGAAATGATTTCGACGGCTGCCTCGCGCTACGATATCGACCGCTTTGGTGCTGGCTTGTTCCGCGCAACCCCACGCCAGGCGGATTTGATGATCGTATCGGGGACCGTTACCAAGAAGATGGTGCCCATCATCATCCGTCTCTACAACCAGATGCCCGAACCCAAATACGTCATTGCGATGGGCGCGTGCGCCACAGGTGGTGGACCGTTCAAAGAAGGGTACAACGTGGTGAGTGGGATCGACAAATTCATCCCGGTCGATGTCTATGTGCCGGGGTGCCCGCCAACACCACAGGCGCTTTTGCAAGGCTTGATGACCTTGCAAGCCAAGCTGGATGGCCAGAGTATCAAGCATGCGCCTTGGTACCGCAGCCCATTGAGCGAGCCGGTACCTCCTCCACTACTGGGACCTGATATTGTAGACCCGCGTCAGATCCCGGTGTTGGCAGAGCGCATCGAGCAACAAGAAGAACCACAGCGCAAACCGCCCAAGAAACTGCACCGCGTGAAGGTCGCGAAAATTCCACAGCCTGAACTTGAAGTGACGGAAAAAGCCGCACACTTCTTGCGCGAGCGCTTTGGCGATGAGGCGTTCAAGCAAGATGGGAATGCCCTCATCGTCGAACCCAATTACCTGCAAGATGTGGCCAAGGCTTTGCGCGATGAGATGGGCTACGACTACCTGGCCAACCTGACGGCGGTGGACTACATCGACGATGGCAAAATCCAGGTGGTCTATCACCTGTACAGCATTCGCAATGGCGGTGGTCCTCACATCTACCTGAAGGTGGACACCGACCGCGACGACCCGCAGGTGCCATCGCTGGTGCCGGTGTATGGTGGTGCCGATTTCCAGGAGCGCGAAGTCTACGACATGTTCGGTGTACGTTTCCTGGGGCACCCCAACCTGCGCCGCATTCTGCTCTGGGAAGGGTTCGATGGCTTCCCGCTCCGCAAGGATTGGTTGGAAGCCTACTACGAGCAAGACCACAAGCCATTCGATTCGCGCTGGCCCGAGGGGCACCACCGTGCCGCCGAAGACCGCAACATCTGGGGACGCAACGTGCGCTATCCAGGCGATTTCGACCCCGAAGCCTGGAACCCCATGCGCGAAGACGTGATGGTGGTGCAGCCAGAAGAACTGGCGCGTTTGGACGAAGTGCGCTCGGAAAAAATCATCGTCAACATGGGGCCACAGCACCCCTCCACGCACGGTGTCTTCCAGATGCGTGTCTTGCTCGACGGTGAAACCGTGGTGGACCTGGAGCCGGTCATGGGCTTCATGCACCGCAACCACGAAAAAATTGGCGAACGCAATGCCTGGTTGATGAACTTCCCCTATACCGACCGCCTCGACTATCTGGCGCAGATGGGGAACAACTTTGGCTACGCCATCACCGTCGAGAAGCTGCTGGGCGTGCAGGTGCCTGAACGTGCCGAGTACATCCGCGTGATCATGGCGGAACTGAACCGTATCCAAAGCCACATGTGGTCGATCGGCTTCTTGCTGAACGACCTGGGCGCGTTCTTCACGCCGTCGCTCTACTGTATCGAAGAGCGCGAAATGATTCTCGACCTGTTCGAAATGGTCGCTGGCTCGCGCCTCATGGTCAACTACTTCCGCTTTGGTGGCGTGGCGCACGATCTGCCCGAAGAATTCTTGCCGCTGGTCAAGAAGTTGGTGCGTGAGCGCCTGCCGCGTGCTATCGAGGAACTCGACCGCTTCCTAACGACCAACGAAATCGTGCAGGTGCGTACCAAAGGGATCGGCGTGCTCTCTGCCGAACAGGCAATCAACCTGAGCACCTCGGGGCACATGTTGCGTGCCAGTGGTGTCAAGTGGGACTTGCGCCGCAATGACCCATACAGCATCTACGACCGCTTCGATTTCGAAATCCCAGTGCTCTACGGCGGCGATATTTACGACCGCTACTACATCCGTATTCTCGAAATGTGGCAGAGCTTGCGTATTCTGGAACAGGCACTCGAACAAATTCCCGAAGGCGACGTGCTCGCTGGGCAGAAGAAGTGGAGCGTACGTGTGCCCAAGGGTGAAGCCTATGGCCACGTCGAAAACCCGCGCGGCGAACTGGGGTTCTACGTGGTCAGTGATGGTGGCAGCAACCCCTATCGCTATCACGTGCGCAGTGGCGCCTTCATCAACCTGACCGCGCTCAGCCACATGGCAAAGGGCTACAAAGTTGCCGACCTGATTGGGATTCTGGGCTCGATCGATATCGTGCTCGGGGAGGTGGACCGCTAATGTTTGGCTTCGATTTTGGTTTCAACTTCTTGAAGGGGATGGCGATTACGGCAAAGCACTTTTTCGCCACCTATGTACAAGACATCAAAACGATGGGGAAGTGGGACCCGCCGAGCGCCAACCTGGAAACGGGCATTCCCGCTGAAATTACAGGCTACATCACGACGCAGTACCCGGAACAGCGCCTGCCCGTGCCTGAGCGGTTCCGCTACAACCCGATGCTCATCTACGAGCAAGAAACAGGTGATATTCGTTGCACCTCATGTGGGATCTGTGCCAAGGTTTGCCCACCGCAATGTATTTGGATTGTGCAAGCCAAAGACAGCGCGGGTAAAACGATCCCACAGTGTCAGGAGTTTTACATCGATACGTCTATTTGCATGCAGTGTGGGTTCTGTTCGGAATACTGCCCGTTCGACGCGATCAAGATGAACCATGATTACGAGATTTCGACCTATGAGCGGCACGAATCGTGGGTACTCGACATGCAGGAACTGCTGGTGAGCACCCGGTACTATGCGGCCACCCACCCCAAAGCGTGGGAGCGTGAAGAAGCGGAGCGCGCCGCCAAAGAGGCTGAAAAATCTTCGGTCGAACGCTAAGCGAAACCACAAAGGGGTGGCACTTCCAGAAGCCACCCCTTTTTCGAGCCATCGATGCGCGTGAGGAGAACCGACGATGAATCCATATCTGGCCATTGGATTGTTGTTGCTCGTCAGTACGGTGCTGGCTGTTCTCATCATCGTGCTGGGGGAAATCATTGGCCCTGACAAACCAACGCGACGCAAACTCAGCCCATATGAATCGGGGATGGTGCCGATTGGGCGTGCCATGCAGCGTATGCCCATCAGCTTCTATCTGGTGGCAACACTCTTCATCATTTTCGATATCGAAGCCATTTTCCTCTTCCCGTGGGCATTGGTCTACCGGAAGTTGGGGCTGTTTGGCGTGCTGGAAATGCTGCTCTTCATCGGATTGTTAGTGGTTGGGTTGATTTACGTATGGAAGAAAGGAGCGCTGGAATGGGAGAACTGAATCCGAAGACGGACCCCTTGCTGTTGGACCCGAACAAAAGCGGCGCACCAGGTATCGTTCTGACGACGCTCGATCAGGCGGTGGCCTGGGCACGTGCCAATTCCATCTGGCCGATGTTGTTTGGGTTGGCATGCTGTGCCATCGAGATGATGTCGGCGCAATCGAGCCGCTACGACATGTCCCGCTTTGGGATGGAATTGATGCGTGCATCGCCACGCCAATCCGACTTGATGATTGTTGCTGGGCGGCTAAGCCGCAAAATGGCGCCTGTGTTGCGTCGTCTCTATGACCAGATGCCGGAACCCAAGTACGTGATTGCAATGGGGGATTGTGCTTCGTGTGGCGGTATCTTCAACAACTACGCCATTGTGCAGGGTGTGGATGAGATTGTGCCTGTGGATGTGTACGTGGCCGGTTGCCCGCCGCGCCCCGAAGCATTGATCGATGGCGTGTTGCAATTGCAGCGCAAAATTGCACGACAGCGTGCTGGCGAAGTGTTGCATGTGGGGGCGATCGACATTCGCAGTGAATGAGCACCATGCCAGCAACGAGATACGGCCAATGAAGGGGCGGTTCGGGATATGTGCGCGGCGACGCCCCTTTTTTTGCGAATGCAATGAATGAACGGACCAAGTTGCGCTCTTTTCTGTTTTCTGACAGAATAGGTGGCCGCCTGCATGTGATAAAATGCACAAACACCATTTGTCGCTTGTGGTGTGCAGAACTTCCGCATTGGAAACAAGGAGTGTGCGAATGGATCGCACGGATATCGAAACAACAACCGAACCTACGACAGCCGATCTGGTGCGCGAAACGTTCGGCGAGGCTGTATTGGACATTACCGAACGGTTGGGTGAAACCACCATTACCCTGACGCCCAAGGCATTGCCGGATGTCGCGCGTTGGTTGCGCGACGAGCGTGGTTTCGAAATGTGTGTCGATGTCACCGCGGCGGATTTTCCTCAGGACAAAGAACGTTTTCGCGTTGTCTATCATCTGCTCTCGCTCAGCCGTCGTGAACGCGTGCGCCTGGCGGTACGTGTTGGCGGGAAAAAGCCAACCGTGCCAACGTTGACGACGGTCTGGCCTGGAGTGAACTTTTGCGAGCGCGAAGTGTACGATATGTTTGGCGTCCACTTCGAGGGGCATCCCAACCTCAAACGTATTCTCATGCCGGAAGATTGGGATGGACACCCACTTCGCAAGGATTACCCGTTGGGCTACGAACCTGTGCAGTTTACCCACAATTTCGAAGAAATCGACGCGAAGAAACCATACGCCAAATCTTGAGAGGGTGAGAGAAGGGAGCCTCCTATGGGCATGCTCCAAAACGCTGTCAACTGGTTGTTAGGGCGCGACCAGCGCGGTGCCTGGGAATTGCACGAGGAAATGCGCGAGCGTCAGCTGGAACAGATGCTGATTCCCACGTGGGAAGAAGGGGAGTCGGGGCCCCGCATGCTGCTCAACATGGGCCCGCAACACCCCTCGACGCACGGTGTGTTGCGCCTCTTCCTCGAACTGGAAGGTGAGCGCGTGGTGCGTGTGGAGCCGGATATCGGGTTTTTGCATACTGGGATCGAAAAAACGTTCGAGTACAAAAAATACGAACAAGGGGTTACCCTCACACCACGCACGGACTACCTCTCCAACGTGTTCAACACGTGGGCGTACTGCATGGCCGTTGAAAAACTCCTCGAAGTCGAAATTCCGCCGCGTGCCGAATATGTGCGCGTCATCATGGGAGAATTGCAGCGCATCAGCAGCCACCTTGTCTGGTTGGGGACCCACGCGCTCGATATTGGCGCGATGAGTGTCTTCCTCTATGCCTTCCGTGAGCGCGAGATGATTCTCGATATTTTCGAGATGGTAACCGGCGCTCGCATGATGATGTCCTACTTCCGGCCGGGCGGATTGGCCTGGGATATTCCCGATGGCTTCGAGGAGGTCGTGGCCTCGTTCATCGATTTGATGCCCTCGCGCATCGATGAATACGAAGCCTTGTTGACCAACAACCCCATCTGGCGTGAACGCACGCAAGGCGTGGGGGTCGTGGATGCCGAAACGGCGATGGCCATGAGTGTGACAGGGCCTATTTTGCGTGCCACCGGCGTCGCGTGGGATTTGCGCAAGGCGATGCCCTATTCGGTCTATTCGGAATTTGAGTTCGACGTGCCAGTGGGCACACACGGCGACGTGTTCGATCGTTACCGAGTCCGTATGCAAGAAATGCGCGAAAGCATCAAGATCATTCGCCAGGCACTCGACAAATTGCCAGGGGGCCCGCACCGTGTGGACAATCACAAGGTGGCCCCGCCCCCTAAAGAGGAGATTTACCTCTCGATGGAAGCCTTGATTCACCACTTCAAGCTCTGGACGGAAGGGATGCTGGTGCCACCGGGTGAAGCCTATGCTGCCATCGAGGGGCCGCGTGGTGAAATAGGCTTCTACGTGGTGAGCGATGGAAGCGCACGTCCGTACCGTGTACACATGCGCTCGCCGAGCTTCAACAACTTGCAAATCATCTCCCACATGGCCGAAGGCGGGCTCGTGGCGGACTTGATTGCGATCATCGCCAGCCTGGACCCCGTGTTAGGTGAAATCGACCGGTAGAATTGGTGGATGCTATGAACAACCTGTACCAGAAGCACCGCGAGGAAGTTGATGATATTTTGAGCCGCTATCCTGAAAAACGGGCGGCCGTCATGCCGTTGTTGTGGCTTGCACAAGAGGAATATGGCTACGTCTCGCAAGAGGCAATGCGTGAAGTCGCGCAGATTTGCGAGCTCGACCCCACCGATGTGTACGCTGTTGCGCACTTTTACTCGCTCTATTTCAAAGAGCCTGTTGGGAAATATGTCATCCGCTTTTGTACTGATATGCCGTGTGCGCTGGTGGGGTCGGAAGAGGTGTACCAGTACCTGCTTGACAAATTGGGAATCAAGGACGGCGAAACGACGCCCGACGGTTTGTTTACGGCGCAGCAGGCTGTCTGTTTGGCGGCATGTGGAGCGGCACCGGTCATGCAAATCAACTTCCAGTATTTTGCGAACCTGACGCCGCAACGCATCGATGAAATTTTAGACCTCGTGCGTGCCAACGGCTTGCCGCCCAATGGCCCGTTGCGCTTCGAGCCGCGTGAAGAGCCGTCGGACGCCTGAGAGGGAGCGCCATGGAACAAGTCTATCTGCTGTTGCGACACCGTGAGATTCCGAATATCGACGAGTACGATGTGTATGTCGCCAATGGCGGCTACGAAGGGTTGAAGGCCGCGCTCGAAAAAAGCCCCGACGAGGTGATCGACATCGTCAAGCAATCGGGGTTGCGTGGGCGTGGGGGCGCCGGCTTTCCAACAGGCGTCAAATGGGGGTTTGTGCCCAAGGATATCTTCCCCAAATACCTGGTCTGCAACTTTGCCGAAGGGGAACCAGGTACATTCAAAGACCGTGAAATCGTCGAAAACAACCCGCACCAGCTCATCGAGGGCATCATCATCGCCGCATACGCAATCCAGGCCAGCACGGCGTACATCTACCACCGCGGCGAGTTTTCGTATGCTGCCCAACAGTTGCAGAAAGCCATTGCCGATGCAAAGGCACATGGTTGGTTGGGCGAAAACATCCAGGGCACAGGGTTCAGCCTGAACATTTACCTGCACCGCGAAGCGGGTGCCTACATTTGTGGTGAAGAAACCGCGCAGTTGAACAGCATCGAAGGCTATCTGGGGCAACCTCGCTTGAAACCACCATTCCCCGCCGTCGAGGGGTTGTGGCGAAAGCCAACTGTCATCAACAACGTGGAAACGCTTTCGAATTTGCCGGGCATTTTGCGCCACGGGGCGGATTGGTATCGCCAGTGGGGAACCGAAAAGAACCCTGGGACACGCATTTATGGTGTCAGCGGGCATGTGGTGCGCCCTGGTCTGTACGAGTTGCCTACCAACGTCACCGCACGCGAACTCATCTTCGAGCATGCAGGTGGCATCTGGAAGGGGCGCGGGTTCAAAGCGTTCATCCCCGGTGGTGTTTCAGCCCCAATTTTGACCGAAGAGCACCTCGATACACCGCTGACGTTCGACGATTTGGCGGCCGTCGGTTCGATGGGGGGCTCTGGTGGGGTGATAGTCATCGACGACCAGACCGACATGGCATGGCTGACCTACAAGATGGTGGCGTTCTATCGCCATGAATCCTGTGGGAAGTGCAGCCCCTGCCGCGAAGGCACCTACTGGCAAAAAATGTTGCTGACACGTATTGTGAGCGGGCGGGGAACGCGTACCGATGTCGAATTGCTCAAGCAGGTAAGCGACCAAATGACCAATAAGTGTTTCTGCCCACTTGGTGAATCATCGCGTGGCGTGGTGCAGGCGGTGTACAAGTACTTTGGCGATGAAATGTACCTGCATGCGAAGGATATTCCTGTTGTCGAAGCTGGAACGCAATAGCGGAACAAGACAGGGTAAACGGAACAGAGAGTGCCATGAGCGAACAAAATCTTGTTACCATTTACATCGATGGTCAGCCCGTTCAGGCGCCTGCCGGAACGCCGATTGTCGAGGCAGCCAAGGCAGCAGGGATTGAAATTCCCGTCTTCTGCCACCACTCGAAACTGACACCGGTCGGTATGTGCCGCATGTGCCTGGTTCGTGTGGGGACACCCGCGCGCACACGCACCGGCGAGCTGGAACTGGACGAGAACGGGAATCCCGTCATTCGCTGGTTCCCGCGCCTGATGACGGGGTGTACAACGCCTGTGAGCGAAGGGATGCACGTCGAAGTCAACATCCCCGAAGTGCAGGACGCTTGGCGTGGAACACTGGAATTCTTGCTGACGAGCCACCCACTCGACTGCCCTGTGTGCGACAAAGGTGGCGAATGTCCATTGCAAGACCTCACGTTCGCCTACGGGCCGGATTTGAGCCGTTTCTACAAGCCGTACAAATTGCATTTCGAAAAACCCATTCCGCTGAGTGAGCTCATCTGGCTCGACCGCGAACGCTGCATCTATTGCTCGCGATGTATTCGCTTCTGCGATGAGATTGCCAACGACCCCGTGCTCGATTTTGCTGACCGTGGGCGTGGCCAACATATCGTGAGCGTCAGTGAGATTCCCTTCGATTCCTATTTCAGCGGCAACACAACCGATATCTGCCCAGTGGGGGCGTTGACCACCGAAGATTTTCGCTTCAAGGCACGTGTGTGGGAACTCAACAACGTGCCCAGTATCTGCCCCCATTGCCCTGTCGGGTGCAATATCGTCATTGGTGAACGGGCGGGCGAGATCAAGCGTATCATGCCGCGCCAGAACGAATGGGTGAACGAAATCTGGATTTGCGATAAAGGGCGCTTCGGGCATCACTTTGTGAGTGCTGAAGACCGCCTGACGACGCCGCTCATCAAAGGTGAGGATGGGCAATTCCGCGACGTCACGTGGGGCGAAGCGCTGGAATATGTTGCCAATCGGCTTTCGGCCGTGATTGCTGCTGATGGGCCGTCGGCCGTCGGGGGGATTGCCGGTGGCCGGGCCGCCAACGAAGACTTGTATCTCTTTGTGAAATTCTTCCGCGATGTGCTCGGTTCGCCCAACATCGATCACCGCGTGGCGTGGCCAGTTGGCACGGGAATCGAGCAGGCGGTCGCCGAAGTGGGGCTGGCCAGTGAATCGAACCTGAACGGGCTGGGCAAAGGCACCACTATTCTCATGGTAGGAACCGATGTGAACGAAGCCCAGCCGGTAACGTATTTGCGTGTACGCAAAGCTCGCCGCAATGGGGCAAGCGTCATTGTGGCGCAGGCTCGCCGCGTGAAAGAGCATGCCGAAGCCACACACACCCTCGATTACCGCGTTGGTGGCGAAGCCCACGCTGTCGTGGCGTTGCTCAAAGCCGTGCTGGCACGTGTGGATGAACCGTTTGGGGCATACAAGAAACTGAGCGGCAAAGATGAAGTGCTGGTCGCACTCGAAGCCCTTTCGCAAGATGATCTGCTGGCGCAGGCCGGTTCGACTGCCGACGCGGTAGAAGCCGCTGCCGACGCCATTGCCACTGCCGAACACGTCGTTGTCATGATAGGGCGCGAGGCACTGGTCGGTGCGGGGGTGAATGCGCCGACGCTGGTGGACGCGCTTGTGGCGTTGTTGACCGCGACAGGCAAGGCTGGTCAGCCCAACAGTGGGTTGATGGCGCTCTGGCCGCACAACAACACACAGGGCGCGAACGATATGGGCGTATTGCCGCATCTGCTGCCCGGGTATGAACCCGCTGATGCCATTGGCGCCGATATCGACGCCATGCTGAATGGCACTGCTGGCTTGAAAGCCATGTACATCATGGCTGCCGATCCCGTGCGCGACCGCCCGGGGAGCCGTGCTGTGCTCGAAAATCTGGAATTCCTGGTCGTTCAGGACATCTTCCTGACGGAAACCGCACAATTGGCGGACGTCGTGTTGCCTGCTGCGGCGTTTGCCGAGCGCGATGGCACCTACACATCGTATGAACGCCGTGTGCAGCGCATGGATGAGGCCTTGCAGCCGCCGGGTGATGCCATGCCCGATTGGTGGATTTTGGCGCAACTGGCGGAACGTTTCGATGCCGCCTGGCCACTGTACACGCTCGCCGACGATGTGATGCAAGAGATTGCCAAACAGGTCAAGATATACAAGAAGATGACCTACGACAATCTCGAAGGCGAGCCAATCGAATGGAGCACGACGGCTGCTCGCCATCACATCTACACTGGCACGGCCACACTCAATTCCTGGTTTGGCCGCCAGTGGGAAGTGGCGGCCGAAGCGCGGCGCCCCAAATTTGCATTGCGCTGGCACGAATTACAGCCTGTGCCTACTGCTGAGGGCTTGCGTGCTGTCCCGCAAACACGGCTTTACGATAACGGCACCCTCATCCGGCGCAGCACCTTGCTCGACCAACGCCGTGCACGCCCAGAAGTGGTGTTGAGTGCGGTTGACGCCGAGCCATTGGGTGTGCAGTCAGGTGACCTGGTGCGCCTGGCACGCAATGGCGTGCAGGTCGAAGCCCCGGCACGCATCGACAAGGGGGTGCCGCCAGGTATCGTCATTGTTCCGGTGGATGTGGATGGGACTGAATGGAATGCGTTGACAGGTGGCGGTCTGGAATCTCCTGTGGTGAAGATCGAGAAAGCCGTGTAAGAATGACGTGCAGAGGAGAAAACGAATCAGGTGAGGCACCATGCTGGCCGATTTCATCGAGACCATTGTGAAAATCCTGGTCGTCGTGGTTGTGCTGCTCACAGGGTTTGCGTACATGACCTGGTTCGAGCGGCGTGTGATTGCGCGGTTGCAGGTGCGCATTGGCCCCAACCGCGTCGGGCCTGAAGGACTGTTGCAACCATTGGCCGACGGGGTCAAGCTCTTCTTCAAAGAAGACATCATCCCCGCCGAAGCCGATAAAGCGCTCTATTTGCTGGCGCCTATGCTCGCGGTGGTGCCGTCGTTGCTTGCAGCGGCGGTGCTCCCGTTTGGCCCCGATGTCACCTTGTTCGGGCGCACCATTCATCTGTACATCGCTGACATCAACATCGCCTTGCTCTACTTCCTGGGGTTGGGGTCACTTGGCGTGTACAGTGTGGTGCTTGCCGGTTGGGCGTCGAACAATAAATATGCGTTGCTGGGGGGCTTGCGTGCCTCGGCGCAAATGATTTCCTACGAACTGGCAATGGGTCTGTCGGTGCTGGCGGTGGTCATGCTGACAGGGTCGTTCAGTTTGGTGGACATCGTCGAGGCGCAAGCAGGGGGGCGCTGGTTTGTGCTCATGCAGCCATTGGCGTTCATCATCTTCGTCATCACCATGCTGGCTGAAACCAAACGCGCCCCGTTCGACCTACCCGAAGCCGAGCAGGAGCTGGTGGCTGGTTTCCACACCGAATATAGTGGTATGAAATTCGCGCTCTTCTACATGGGCGAATACATCGGCATGATTGTGATTAGCGGTGTGGCTGTTTCGCTTTTCCTGGGGGGCTGGCAGGGGCCATTTGCCGAACAAATTCCCCTGCTGGGTGTGCTCTACTTCTTCCTGAAAGTGGCCGTGTTCATGTTCTTCTTCGTCTGGATGCGTGCCACCTTACCCCGTTTGCGCTACGACCGTCTGATGCAATTGGGGTGGAAGGTGTTGCTGCCGCTCTCGCTGGCGAACGTGGTGGTGACAGCACTGGCAGTGGTGGCGCGTGATACAGGGTTCTTTGGATTACTGGGGTAGCGCAGCGTGCGCCTTGTGATGGATGAGCGAATGAAGGAGATGAGGCAACCATGATTGGAGCAATCTTCCAAGGGCTGCGGACAACGTTCAAGCAAATGTTCCGTAAGCCGATTACGGTGGAATACCCTGACATCAAGCGCCCAGTTTTCGAGCGCTTTCGTGGACGCCATGAATTGAAGCGCCACCCAAATGGGTTGGAACGTTGCATTGGGTGCTCGCTTTGCGCAGCGGCATGTCCTGCGGATGCCATTTTCGTGGAACCAGCCGAGAATACCGATGAAGAACGATATTCGCCAGGCGAACGATACGCCAAACGCTATGAAATCAACATGTTGCGCTGTATCTTCTGTGGCTTCTGTGAAGAAGCCTGCCCGGTGGATGCCATCGTCCTGGAACATAACTACGAGATTTCGAGTTATACGCGCAAGGCAATGATTTACACCAAAGAGATGCTCCTGGTGCCACCTCCGCCGGGCGTGCCTGGCACACCGCAAAAAGGGCCGGCGCCGCGTCCCCAGGATATGCCACACCCGGTGCACAACCCGCAACGTGTGGATCGGGTACCGCCGGGAGGCTTCGTGACCACGTATGTGCCCACGAACTTGTTGGACGAATATGACCTGACGGCGGATGTGGTCTTGCACCCGGTGCCGGATACCGAAGACGACGAGCCAGCGGAGGACTAACCGATGAGCGGGGCAGAACTCTTCTTCTATGTACTCGCGGTGCTCGCTATCACATCGGCGCTGGCCATGATTTTCACTCCGCGGCCGGTTTACGCCGTGCTCTTCATGGTGGTGAACTTTGTGGCAGTGGCGCTGCTCTACCTACAACTGGAAGCGCCCTTTCTGGCAGCGGTACAGGTGTTGGTGTACGCCGGCGCGATTATGGTGCTCTTCTTGTTCGTGGTGATGCTCATGGGCCCAGCGCCCGCGCCGTTGTGGGAACATATTCCTGCTCAACGCCCACTGGCATTGCTGTTCGCTGTGGGATTGCTGGGTGCATTGGCGACGGCCATTCGCAAAGGGGCTTTCACGCCGTTGACTGGGACGATGAGTAGCGCGATTGCCACGGCCGGTGGGCAATCCCAAGCCTTGGCAGAACACCTGTACAATCGCTATTTGCTGCCTTTCGAGCTCACATCGTTGATTTTGTTGGTTGGGATCGTGGGGGCTGTGGTGTTGGCGCGGCTCCCACGCCAGAAGAACCCAACGACGGACTGACTGCATCGTTCCAAGCGATTCGCGTAGGGAGACCAAACCATGCCTGTACCGGTTGAACAGTACTTGCTCTTGGGAGCCGTCTTGTTCGTGATTGGGATGCTCGGCGTTTTGCTGCGCCGTAACGCTATCGTGATTTTCATGTCCATTGAGCTGATGCTCAATGCTGTCAATTTGACATTCGTAGCGCTGGCGCGTCATCTCGACTCGCTCGATGGACAGGTGTTCGTCTTTTTCGTCATGACAGTGGCAGCAGCCGAAGTAGCGATTGGGTTGGCGCTGATCGTCGCCATCTTCCGTTCGCTCGGAACCTCGGATGTGGACGATGCCCACATGTTGCGTGGCTAACCACGCAGACGACATAAATCTTCGACGAATCAGGTTGAGGGAACCATGGCAACACTTGTGTGGTTGATTTTGCTGATACCGCTGGCCGGCGTTGTTGCGAATTTGGCATTGGCAAAGGTGCTCCCCAAACGTACTGCCGGGTGGCTGGCCACCGCGGCGGTGGGTGTTTCGTTTGCCCTGGCTGTGGTGCTCTTCATGCAAGCCCGGGGTGCGTTGAAGGAGCATGCTTTCGTCACCGATCCGCTCTACACGTGGGTGTTGATCGATACGCTGTATGTCCCCATCCAACTGCTTGTCGATCAACTCTCGTTGTTGATGGTACTGGTTGTCACAGGTGTGGGGTTCCTCATCCACGTATATTCCAATGGGTACATGGCGCATGACGAAGGCATTCGCCGTTATTTCGTCTATCTGAACCTCTTTGTCTTTTCGATGTTGCTGCTGGTCTTGGGCGCGAACTACGTGCTCCTCTTCACGGGTTGGGAATTGGTCGGGTTGTGCTCGTATCTACTCATCAGTTTCTGGTACACCGATCCGAAGAATGCGGCCGCTGGGCGCAAAGCCTTCATCGTCAACCGTATTGGTGACTTTGGGTTTGCGCTGGGGGTGTTCCTGATTTGGACGACGTTTGGTTCGCTGGTGTACACCGATGTGTTTGAAGCCGCAGGGACAGCAACACCAGCCACCTTGACGCTCATTACGTTGCTCCTTTTTGTGGGAGCAACCGGGAAGAGTGCCCAGTTGCCGCTGTACGTCTGGTTGCCCGATGCGATGGCTGGCCCAACGCCTGTGTCGGCACTCATTCACGCGGCAACCATGGTGACCGCAGGTGTGTACATGATTGCCCGCTCGCATGCGCTCTACGCAGCTGCGCCCACAACGCCCTTGGTGGTGGCAACGATTGGGGCACTGACAGCCATTTTTGCGGCAAGCATTGCCATTACTCAGCTCGATATCAAGAAGGTGCTGGCGTATTCGACCGTCTCGCAGCTGGGGTACATGTTCTTGGCTGTGGGCGTTGGGGCGTATGTATCTGCGATTTTCCACCTCTTCACGCATGCCTTCTTCAAAGCGCTGCTCTTCCTGGGATCGGGGAGCGTGATTCATTCGATGGAACACGCTGCGCATGAAACAGGTGAGCACATCGACCCGCAGGACATGCGCCACATGGGGGGCTTGTTGAAGCGGATGCCTCAAACCGGCTGGACGTTCCTCATTGGTGCAGCGGCGCTTGCTGGTTTGCCGCTGACATCGGGGTTCTTCTCGAAAGATGAAATTTTGGCGCAAACCTTCTTTGGCGGACATACGTTGCTTTACATTGTTGGCGCTGTGACCGCCTTTTTGACAGCGTTCTACTCGTTCCGACAGTTCTTCATGGTCTTTACGGGTGAACCGCGCAGCAAGGCGGCCGAACATGCGCATGAGTCGCCGGCTGTCATGACCGTGCCGCTGATGGTTCTGGCCGTCTTTGCCCTGGGGGCTGGGCTGGTGTTTGGCCTGCCACTTGAAAATGGTGCGATTCACCACTGGCTGGAACCCGTCTTCCACGATGTGCTTGAACATCATGAAGGCGGCAATCCCATGTTTTTGCTTGTCATTTCATCCGTGATCGCTTTGGCAGGGGCAGGCCTGGCGTATGCCATCTATGTGCTCCGTGCCGCCGATCCCGAAGCGTTGGTGGCTCGCTTCGCACCGCTCTATCGCCTTTCGTACAACAAGTTCTATGTGGATGAATTGTATGGTGCGCTCTTTGTGCGTCCCTTCTTTGCACTGGCCGCCTTCCTGGCTTTTGTGGTTGACAAACTGGTCATCGATGGCGCTGTAAATGGCGTTGCCACGATCTTGCGCCTGGGAAGCATTGTGTTGCGCCGTTTGCAAATGGGGTACGCCCGTGCCTATGCCCTGACCATGGCCCTGGGTGTGCTGATTCTGGTGGCCTACTTTTTGAGTGGTGGTTTCTGACACGTTGAAGAATCCGTCCAAATCAAGGAGACGATAGAGAACGATGAACCAGTTTGGATTGCTTTCGGCCATCATCTTCGTTCCGCTGTTGGGGGCACTGGGGATTGCGCTCTTTGTGCCACGCAACCGCATGAACTGGGTGCGCGGCCTGGCATTGGGCACCGCGCTGGTCGATCTGGCGCTCACCATCTGGCTGGTGGCGCGCTTCGACCCCACATCGGCGGACTTTCAGTTTGTGGAACGCCTTCCGTGGATTTCGCTTTTTGGTGGGAACGCAACGTTTCTGTACTACGTGGGCGTCGATGGCATTAGCCTCTGGCTTCTGCCTCTGACCGCCCTGCTGACCGCAGTTGCGATTCTCTTCTCCTGGGGGAGCATCCAGACACGTGAGCGCGAGTATTACACGCTCTTGCTCGTGCTCACCACGGGCATGATGGGCGTCTTTACTGCGCTCGATATGTTCCTCTTCTACATTTTCTGGGAAGTCGTCCTGATCCCCATGTACTTCCTGATTGGTGTGTGGGGCTCGAAGAACCGCATTTACGCGACTGTCAAATTCGTCCTCTACACCATGGCGGGGTCGGCTTTGATGCTAGCCGCTATCATTACCTTTGCCTGGATTTTGGTGCCCTTCACACAACAGTTGACCTTCGATCTGACGGTTTGGAAACAGGCGGTGCAATCGGGTCTGTGGGAAGCGGGTGTGGTCAGCGACCGCATGGAAACACTCATGTTCCTGGCATTCGTGCTGGCATTTGCCATCAAGGTGCCGCTTTTCCCCTTCCACACCTGGTTGCCCAATGCACACGTCGAAGCGCCAACAGCCGGTTCGGTCATTCTGGCGGGTGTCTTGTTGAAGATGGGGACCTACGGCTTTGTGCGATTTGCCATGCCGTTGTTCCCGCAGGCTTCACAACAATTTGCGCCAATCCTGGCAGGGCTTGCCATCGTCGGCATTCTCTATGGGGCAGCGGTGGCATTCGCACAACGTGACATCAAAAGCCTGATTGCGTACTCGTCGGTCAGCCATATGGGGTTTGTTGTGTTAGGATTGGCTGCAATGAACCCGCAGGGGGTGAGCGGTAGTCTCTTGCAGATGGTCAACCACGGGTTGAGCACTGGAGCGCTCTTCTTGCTCATCGGCATGATGTACGATCGCCGCCATACGCGTGAAATGTCAGAATACGGCGGGTTGTGGAAAGTGGTCCCGGTGTACGCCATCTTCTTCCTGATTGTCGCCTTGTCGAGCCTGGGATTGCCGGGGCTCAACGGCTTTGCTGGTGAGTTCATGATCTTGATTGGGGCATTCCGCGCGAACCACTGGTGGGCAGGTTTGGCGACATTTGGCGTGGTATTGGGAGCAGTCTACATGCTCTGGTTGTATGGGAATGTCTTCTTTGGCCCCATCACCAAGCCAGAAAACGAAACCCTGGCTGATTTGAATAGGCGCGAAATTCTTGCTTTGGTGCCGCTGGTGGCACTCATCATTCTGATTGGTGTCGCGCCGCACATGTTCACCGAACCGATGCAGCCGAGTGTGGCACGTCTCTTGCAGGAGATTGGCGGCACGATGTTGACGATGCGATAGCACAAGAGGCTCATATGCCGATTACGCGCATCCGTTTGGAACACTTTACGGCTTTTCATTCGCTGGATTTTCATCCGGCGAGTGGGCTCAATGTCTTGATTGGCGCCAATGGGACGGGAAAAACGCATCTGATGAAAGTCGCCTATGCGGCTTGCGACGTCAGTAAGACGAAAAAGAACCTCGCTGAAAAATTGGTGCGTGTATATTTGCCGTCCAACGATGCGTTGGGGCGGCTGGTGCATCGGCAACGGGGAAGGCAGCGTTGCTCGGTTGAAATATCCAGCCAAGCGGCGTCTATTCGGATATCGTTTTCCAGCCATGCAACAAGTGTCAAGTCGGCGCGGATAGAGGGTGCAACACGCTGGGCCGAGCATCCTATCGAGAGTGTATACATACCAGTCAAAGAGATGTTGGCCAATGCACCAGGTTTTCGGGCGTTGTATGCACAACGCGAGATTCACTTCGAGGAGATTTATGCGGACATTCTCGACCGCGCCTATTTGCCGCCACTGCGTGGACGCCCTGATAGGCAACGGCAAAAGTTGTTAGGCAAATTGCAAAAGGTCATTCAGGGTAAGGTCGTTCTCAAAAACGAAGAGTTCTTCTTGCGCAATCGACGTGGGGAGTTGGAATTTACGCTGTTAGCGGAAGGCATGCGCAAATTGGGATTGTTATGGGTACTTTTGCAAAATGGAACGTTGCTCGAAGGGGCGGTTTTGTTTTGGGATGAGCCAGAGACGAATCTCAATCCATCGCTCTTTCGGCCGTTGGTGCATATTTTGTTGGAATTGCAGCGATTGGGGACGCAGATCTTCCTGGCAACACATGACTATGTCATTCTCAAAGAAATCGATTTGCAGAAGCGCCCTGATGATGATGTGCTCTTTCATGCGTTGTACCGCAATGAAGAGGACCGAATCATGTCCGTATCGGCGACCGAGTATGCCAGCATTCACCCGAATGCCATTGCAGAGACGTTTTCGAATTTGTACGAACGCGAGATCGAACGGTTGGTGCGTGGGACGGAGTGAGTATGCCTCAAATACGTGAGGGAAGTTTGATGCTCTCCTACCCCGATAATGCACATGTTCGACGTTTCGATGACGATCATGCACATGGATTGTCACACTGCATGAAAGCCGTAGATGTGCTTATTGAAGAACCCAATCGCCTGATTTTTGTTGAAATCAAGGACCCGGAACAAGCACAATCACAGCAAAGATTGGATGAATTTGTAGAGAGGGTGGAAAACAGATCTTTGATTCCAGCATTGTACCGGAAATATCGCGATTCGTTCTTGTATCGTTGGGCAGAAGGGGCTTGGAATAGCAATAGCGAACGGTGGTATGTGGTTGTCGTAACAGGCCTCGATGACGCCTTGTTGTTATCTCTATTTGAGGATTTGAAACGGCAATTACCCTTCGAAGGTTTGCCAAATTCATGGCAGCGTGGACTTGCGGACAAATGCCTGGTGCTTTCGCTGGATAAATGGAATCAAGAGTTTCCAACATATCCTCTGCAACGTGACAACCAGAACACAACACCATAGTAGGTAGAACGAAGAACGAACGAGGGAAGAAGGCGTATGAACGAGTTCTTTGCACTTGGCTGGGAAGCATTAGGGCCGTTTCTGCTCGTCTGTGCGACGGCGCTCATCGTCATGTTGAGCGACTTGTGGATGGAAGATGACGAGCGCGAGTGGTTGGCCTATTTCTCGTTGGCGGGGCTTGCAGGTGCCTTCATCATGGCGATGCGCCAATTCTTGTTGGTATCGAACGCACAGCAACCAGCGCTCGCTTTCAACGAGATGGTCGTGTGGGATCGGATGGCTAGTAGTTTCCATGTGTTGCTCGCTGGTGTGGCGTTCGTGGCCATATTGTTGTTGCCGCGCTACCTGGCCGACCATGACGACTTGAATCGCGGTGAATTGTATGCGCTCCTGCTCTTTTCGGTGGCGGGCATGATGTTGCTAGCGAGTGCCCGTGATTTGATCGTCGTTTTCTTGGGGATCGAGTTGCTGAGCTTCCCCCTCTACATTTTGGCTGGGTTCGCCCGCCCCCGCCTCGATTCCGAAGAGGCAGCGCTCAAATACTTCTTGCTGGGTGCGTTTGCCAGTGGCTTTTTGCTCTATGGTATTGCTCTCATCTACGGCGCAGTTGGTTCGACGAACTTAGGCGTGATTGCCATGACGTTCAATGTGCTGGGGGTAGGCGAAACGTTGACCAACCCGCTGTTCCTTGCCGGTTTGGCGCTCATGTTGGTTGGATTGGGTTTCAAAATCTCACTAGCGCCGTTCCACCAGTGGACGCCTGATGTCTATCAGGGTGCCCCCACACCGGTAACTGCGTTCATGGTTGCAGCGACCAAAGTAGGCGGGATGGTGACATTGATGCGCGTCCTCTACACGGCATTCATACCAGCGGTGGAAATATGGGTACCCATCTTGGCGATTTTGGCGGCCATCACGATGACCTGGGGGAACGTGGCGGCGCTTTTGCAGAGCAATATCAAGCGCATGTTGGCGTATTCGAGCATTGCGCATGCGGGCTACATGCTGATTGGGGTGCTGGCTGGTGCCGATAGCTTCGTGCTTCTGTACCTGCTGGCATATGCGTTGATGAACCTGGGCGCATTTGCCGTCATTCTGGGGCTGCGCAAGGGCGATGGCGAAGAAGTGCTGGAACTGGATGATTTCAGTGGTCTTGTCAAAACCTATCCCGTGGCGGCCATTTTGCTGAGCCTGTTCTTCCTGAGCTTGGCCGGTTTTCCGCCCACGGCGGGCTTTTTTACGAAGTTCATGCTGTTCAATGCGGGTATTGCTGGGAACTTACAGTGGCTGGTAGTTGTAGCAGTGTTGAACAGCGTCGTTTCGGTGTTCTACTACGCGCGCGTGATTATCAAAATGTTCATGCAGGAAGCCGATGATGATCTTGGTGTATACTGGTCGCCCGATTGGATGCTTTCCGTGGCGCTGGCAGTGACGACAACAGGTGTGCTCGTACTCGGCTTTTACCCGACGTTGATTACCGATGTGCTGCTTGAAGGCAGCAACCAGGATTTGCTGATGCGCGGCATTTCGCTGGCGGTGACGGCCTTGCTCGTATTGATAGGGATTGGGATTCTGAGCTTGCGCACCAATGTGCAAGACCTGGACGAGGAGAGCGAAGAGGCTCCGCTTTGAGGATTGTCGGGGTGAAAGAAAGCAAACGGGCGCTCGAGCGAGCGCCCGTTTTTGGGTTCTGTTCAGGCAAGGCGTTCGACGGCCAACGCCGTACCGCCACCAGTACCATGGCAGATTGCAGCAAGCCCAAGCGTCTTTTCGTAGTGACGAAGCGCATTCAGCAGTGTGACCACGATGCGTGCGCCCGATGCGCCGATCGGGTGCCCGATGGCAACGGCTCCCCCAAGCACGTTCAACTGCTCATAGGGGACACCCAGCATACGATGGAAGAGGATGTTGTTGATGGCAAAGGCTTCGTTGTTCTCGAATAAGTCGAAATCCTCGATGCGCATGTTCAAGCGGTCGAGGAGTTGACGCACAGCGGGAATAGGCGCTTCCGGGAAGCGCCACGTTTCCCCAGCAGCCCATGCACCACCCAGCACCCGTGCGATAGGCGTCAGGCCATGGCGTTCTACCGCCTCGGGGCTGGCAAGCACCAATGCCGCTGCACCGTCCGAAATCTGGCTGGAATTGCCGGCCGTCAGTACGCCATCTTTGCGGAAAGCTGGGCGCAGTTTGGCAAGCGTTTCGATGGTGGTTTCGGGGCGGATGCCCTCATCGCGGTCGAAAATGGTTGTGCCTTTGCGCGTGCTGATTTCGATAGGAGCAATCTCATGGGCGAAAATGCCCTTTTCGGTGGCCTCGTGGGCGCGCTGTTGTGAAAGCGCAGCAATCTCATCCAATTCAGCGCGGCTGATACCATGCTCAGCCGCCAGACGCTCGGTTTGTTCGCCCATGGCTTCCCCAGTGGTGGGGTCGGTCAAGCCGTCGTAGAGCAGAATGTCCACCAGGTTTTCGGGGGCGCCCAGTAAAAATTTATAGCCCCAACGTGCGCGGTGCGAAAGGAAAAAGCCAGCCTGTGACATGGATTCCACGCCACCGGCCAGTACAAGGTCAGCCTCGCCAGCACGAATGAGGGTTGACGCGTTGTAGAGTGCCATCATGCCCGATGAGCAGACCATGTCCACCGCATAGCCATCTACTTCTTTGGGAATACCCGCCTTGAACGCTGCTTGACGTGGAATCAGTTGGCCGTGCCCGGCACGCAGAACATTGCCGAAGATGTAGAGATCGAGATGCTTAGGCGCGGCATTGGCGCGTTGTAATGCGGCTTGCATCGCATGGGCGGCCAAATCGCTTGGGGACATCGCTTTCAGTGCACCACCAAAGCGCCCAATCGGTGTGCGCACGGCACTGACGATGTACACGTCTCTCATGAGTCTTCCTCCTCGTCGAGTGATTGCTTCGGTGCGTGCTGATGATGCGCGAGGGTATGCAAATTGGCAAATGAGGAAAACGCACGTACGAGATGTGTGTATGCTTCCTTCTCCCTATGTCCTATCATGTGGGGATGGAAATGGCGTCGATCACGCTGCAAAAAGTGAGCACGCCTTTTACACGACAATGGTCTCGTCAAGCCAAGTGGTAGGATGATAAGCATAGGATGTCCATACGAACAGCGCTCCGCGTTTGCCCCCCATGGGGCCTTGTGAAACTTCTCCGTCGGGGGATGCAGATTCCTGCCCGGCTGGGTTGCAAACCCACATTCGATGATGGGGGCATTGTCACCAATACGAGCGTGAATATCGGAACTGGCGAGTGTTGTGACACAAGCGATACGCCTGACACAGAGGAGCAGTGCCTTACGATGGCGCAATCTCGGCGAGCAGATTGCTGACATATTCGACCAAGCGTGGGTTGTCAGCAGTGCCATACAGCATTTGGGCGGCGATGGATGGATCGATGGGCGTATTGGGCATGCTTTTCGTCAGCAGCTCCAACAGTCCACGGTCGCATTTACGTAAGAGGTCGGATGCACTCTCGATGCCTGCGGCAAACGAAACCGTGCGCGACCAGAGAGGTTGGTCTTCGTCTTCAGGTGGGGCAAATTCAAAACAGTAGGTGTGGAACAGCTGGTGAATGACTTCGTTGGCAATGGTAGGAGAGATGGGAGATTGTTGTTCCTTGGCAAAGGTTTTGAACGCTTGGCTCAGATCAATCAGTGACGTATTTGGATGCTGGCAAGCGAATTTGTAGAAGAGCAGGATCGCTTTGGGGCGGTCGGGGTGCGCCGACATACGCACTTTGTGCGCAATCGCGTTGAGATAGGCTTCGACACCATCTTTCTTTTCGGGCCGATGGGAGAGCCCATTGGTGGCGGGCTTTTTTTCGAGCAGGTCATCGTAGTAGTGGAACGTGTCGCAAGCACTGATAAGGAGCAGGGCACTGGTAGCGCGAACCCCAATTCCCACCACTGTTTTGCCCCGCAGGCGCAGGTAGTGGGCAAGGTCGGTGAAGTCGCTATCCCCCGAGGCGATGATGGCATGCGTGAAGGGGGTTTCACCACGTGCGGCCAGGTCCACAGCATCGATCACCAGACGAATATCGGCAGCATTTTTGCCGTGATAGCTCGCCACGTGCACCAGGTCGAACCCTAACGCCAGCAAATCCTGTTGGGCGTGCGTGTAGTTGCTCCAATCGGCATAGGCACGACGAACGATGATGCGCCCATATGTCTGCGCGGCGTCGTAGATGATGCGCCAGTTGATAGAAGATCCAAGGTGTTCATTGACGCTACGGACGATATTTTCGTAGTCGATGAACAAGGCGACAAGGGCATGGGTTGGTTCTTGGTGTGTCATGAAGTGCCTCGGCGTTTTTTTGAGGAAAATACTCTTCGGCTTGTGTCATTTGTCAATTTTCCGCAAGCATATGGCTTCTTAGGCATTCAACCTTGCTCTGCTCATACCCAGCCTACAATGCATCTCCAACGTTTCGATGAAACCAGTGTTTGCGGGAGAGAGTCGAAGCTGTTTCCAGATGGCGCATGGTCGGCATACTGGCGATGATCTTCGTCAGAGCGACAAGCAAACCGGCCAGCGCACTCGCTTGCTGGCCTCTTGGTGAAACCGTCTAGGGCGTGTTCATGGTTTTGGTTTCCGGCGTGGCGGGTGCAAAGCGGGATAGTCGTTCACCGGGATGAGGGGGCCAGGCAGACCAGCCCAGGATAGAAGCATTCCTTCACGCTTCCTTTTCTTTTCCGAGAAGTCTCACGAATGTTGCGCCTACCTCTCGTGCACGGTTGAACAACCGCTTGTCGCCTGTCCAGAACTCGGCGTCCAAACGCTCGGCCAGGGAGATGTAAAAAGCGTCATAGGCCGCCCCCTGTTCGAGGCGTAGAGCCCACTCATAGGCGGAGAGAGCCAAAGGGCGGTCAGCAGGGACGACCTCATCGGGAATCGCCAGAATGTGCGTCAGTGCCTGGTCGATCTCGGCTGGCGGCCAGCCTCGCAACCGGTAACGGTGCAGCACCGATGTCACTTCGTATATCCACAATCCAGGCACGATGATTTTGTCCAGGCTCGCAAGCCAATCCTGAATGGCTATCGGGGAGTGCCCCGACCCCTGCACTACTGCCCAAATGCCTATGTTGGCATCAATGATTACCGAGGTGCTCATTCATCCATTCCTCTCGCAAGGTGTGTAGGTCTTCGGGGGTGTACATCAGATCAGGTGCTTGTGTGGCTAGCCGCTGGCTGATTTCTCGCAGCTTGGCCAACACCCGCCGCCGTCGCGTTTTACGTGCTTCCGCCTTGTCAGCCAGGGCTTGTTCCAGCGCCTCGCGGACGAATTGGGACATACTCACACCCTGTTGTTGCGCTGCCTGCCGCAAACGACGGTGTAGGTCTTCCGGCAGTACGAACTGGACTTTGATCATCGAATATCTCTCCTGTCGCATTCCACACCATTCCACACAATTCGATCGTACTGCCAGCCATGCTGTTGGTCAAATCATGCCGCTGTTCTCTCATTCGACATAGGATTCAGAACAGGAAGACCCGCGCATTCGCTTGCTGGCTTGTTGGTGAAACCGTCTAGGGCATGTTCATGGTTTTGGTTTCCATCGTGGCGGATGCAATCAGGGCGCCACAAGCAGTACCTGCCACCAGGACAGGATTGTCCAGGTGCTCGTTTGTGTACCATGCCAATGTACCTCCCAACTGCTTGGGAAGCGAGCTCGAGGCTGTGTTGCGGTTGGGAAGCATGAGTGGCTTGGGGGCACGAATTGGAAGAGACGTTTCTTGTGTCCCACACTATCCCTCCCACGCGAATCCTGAGGTGACCTGTATGCAGATGCAGCGCAGAAGAACCTGGGCGGGGCGCCATCGTCATCGAATGGGGGAATGGCTATTTGACACATCGCCCCACCCTCTTACAATGCACGCACCAAATCAAGGTGCGAGGGCGCACGTTCCAGCGCGAACGTGCGTTTTTTTATTGTGATGACTCCGATTGCAACACCAACACGCAACACACAGAATGCCGCGCGCATGATGATGTGCATCTGTTGTATGCATGGCGATTGCCATGCTTCCCCTTGTTGGTGTTGTCTCCACCCGCTTGTCTGATTCGTATCCCCTGAATCGACCGACAAAACACCAGCCAGGAGGAAGCCACCATGCCACTTGTGGCACATTCGCGCTTGCCAACATTCGAAGACCTTCGCCGCTATGGGCAGGATGTGTTGCCGCTCGAACATGCCCTGCATCAGGATATTCGCGAGTTGCACATTGGCTTGCTCAACATGATGCCCGACGCTGCTTTGCAGGTAACCGAGCGGCAGTTCATGCGGCTGATTGGTGGGTGCAACAAGATCGTGCAGTTTTTCGTGCACCTCTTCACAGTGCCAGGGTTACCTCGTTCGCCTGAAACGCAAGCCTACATCGACGCCTACTACGAAGATTTCGAAACGCTCCAAAAAGAAGGGTTGGATGCTCTCATCATCACAGGAGCCAATGTGACCAATCCCTCGTTGGAGCAAGAAGCGTTTTGGCAACCGCTTGTCGAGGTCATCTCGTGGGCGAGTGAAAACGTCACCTCGATTCTATGTTCATGCCTGGCGACGCATGCGCTCATCAAATACTTCTACGGGATCGATCGCCAGCGCTTGCCCCGCAAACGATGGGGCGTTTACTCGCATCGCATTACACGCCGCCACCCCTTGCTTGCGGATATCAATACGCGCTTCGATGTGCCCCATTCGCGTTGGAACGAAATCACGCGGGCGCAATTTGTAGGCGCAGGGCTGGTGGTGCTGGTGGAAAGCACCGAGGCTGGCGTCCATATGGCGGTCAGTCCCGACCATCTGCGCTTCATCTACTTCCAAGGGCATCCCGAATACAACACCAATAGCCTGCTCAAAGAATACAAGCGCGAAGTCTTCCGCTACATGCGCGGGGAACGGGACGATTACCCACCGCACCCGGAACACTACTTTCCCCCCGAAGCCGCCGCGATTGCCGATACGTATCGCGCCGCTGTCGAACTAGCCAAACGACGCGGCACACAGCCACCACCCTTCCCCGAATCGGCAATCTTACCCTATCTCGACAACACCTGGGGAGATACCGCGAAGGCCATTTTCAACAACTGGCTGGGGTTGGTCTATCGCGTGACGGATATCGACCGCCGTAAACCGTTCAAGCCCGGGATCGACCCCGAAGACCCGCTGGGCATTCGCCACCTGCAAGAGCAGGAAAACAACGGCTTTTGATGAGGGCATACTATCCCGTTGCTACGGGATGTGTGTCGAAAAAAACAACCACACAAGGAGGCCTGTATGCGTGACGAAACGATTTCCGTCCATGGTGGTTGGGACCACGATCCAACCACCAAAGCCATCGCCGTCCCGATTTACCAGACGGTTGCCTATGCTTTCGACGATGCCGCCCATGGCGCGGCACTCTTCAACCTGGAAGTGCCAGGCAACATCTACACCCGCATCATGAACCCAACCCAGGCTGTGCTCGAAGAGCGCGTGGCGCAACTCGAACATGGCATTGCGGCGCTAGCAACCAGTGCTGGAAGTGCCGCGATCAACTATGCCATCCTCACTATCGCTGAGGCTGGCAGCAACATTGTGAGTGTGCCACTGTTGTACGGCGGAACCTACACGCTCTTTTCGGGAATGTTGCCCAAGCAGGGGATCGAAGTGCGCTTTGCCGAAGACGACCGCCCCGAAAGCCTCGAAAAACTGATCGACGAAAAGACCGTCGCTGTCTATTGCGAAAGTATTGGCAACCCAGCGGGCAACATTGTGGACATCGAAGCGCTGGCCGAAATGGCGCACCGTAATGGCGTGCCTCTGATCGTGGACAACACTGTGGCCACGCCCGTTCTCATCAAGCCGATCGACTACGGCGCCGATATTGTGGTGCATTCGCTTACCAAGTACATGGGCGGACATGGCACGTCGCTTGGCGGTATCATCGTGGATAGTGGCTCATTCCCCTGGGCCGACTATGCCGACAAGTACCCCATGCTCACCCAACCCGAACCCGCTTACCACGGCGTCGTCTACACCGAAGCCTTTGGCCCTGCGGCCTACATTGCGCGTGCTCGTACTGTGCCGTTGCGCAACACCGGCTCGGCGATTAGCCCCTTCAACGCCTTCTTGATTTTGCAGGGGATCGAAACACTGCCGCTACGCATGGAACGCCACACCGAAAACGCGCTTGCCGTGGCGCAGTACCTCGAAGCGCATCCTTACGTCGAATGGGTGCACTATGCTGGCCTGCCCAATTCGCCCTACTACGAACTGGCACAAAAGTACACCAACGGACGCCCCTCGGCGCTTCTCTCGTTCGGTGTCAAAGGCGGCTATGAAGCCGGCGTCAAATTCTACGATGCGCTCAAGCTCTTCAAGCGCCTGGTCAATATTGGTGATGTGCGCTCACTGGCAGCGCACCCTGCGTCCACTACGCACCGCCAGCTGAACGAGGAGGAGCAGCGCGCTGCAGGCGTGACGCCTGATATGATTCGCCTCTGCATCGGTATCGAGCATATCGACGACATCATTGCCGACCTGGAACAGGCATTGGAAGCCTCACAAAGATGAGCCTCGTCGAAGAAAGAAAAACGCCGCGGCAGATTCCCCGCCGCGGCGTTTTGGTGTCTCTGGTTGGCTATGCCAGCGCAGGTGATTGGACCATGTGCAGGAAGTAGCGGTGGAAGCGGGTATCTTCGGTCAACTCGGGGTGGAACGCTGTGCCCAACACATGCCCTTGCTGCACGGCGACGATACGTCCATCTTCGAGGGTGGCCAGCACCTCCACCCCCTCGCCCACATGCTCAACCACAGGTGCTCGGATGAAAACGGCGGGGAATGGTGTGCCGCGTTCGTCCTCACTGGCGATCGCATCTAGCGTGGGGACGGTGATCGCTGTCTCGAAGCTGTCCACTTGCCGTCCAAAGGCGTTGCGTTGGACGCGAATGTTCAGCCCCCCGAAGATAGGGGCTTCGCCACCAATGTCATTGGCCAGTGCAATCAGGCCAGCACATGTCCCCCAGATGGGGTGCGTCTGGGCAAACGTGCGCACCGGCTCAATCAGCCCGTGGAGAGAGGCCAGGCGGCGAATGGTCGTGCTTTCACCTCCGGGAAGAATCAGTCCATCCAGCCCATCCAAATCTTCGGCGCGGCGCACTTTGCGCGTGGCAACACCCAGCCGTGCCAACATTTCTTCATGTTCGCGGAAACCGCCTTGCAATGCCAGAACGCCAATCGTCGTCATGGTTACCACCCTCGTGTCGCCAGGCGTTCATCTTCTGCGAGTTTGCTCACATCGATGCCAGGCATCGCTTCACCTAGCCCGCGCGACAGCTCGGCGAGCATGGCGGGGTCGTCGTAGTAGGTGACGGCTTGCACAATGGCTTTGGCACGTTCGAATGGGTCGCTGGATTTGAAGATACCGCTTCCCACGAAGACACCATCCATGCCGAGGTGCATCATCAGCGCGGCGTCGGCAGGCGTGGCGATACCACCAGCTGCAAAGTTGACGACAGGCAGGCGTCCTGTTTCCGCCACTTCCTTGACGAGCTCATACGGTGCGCCCAGCCGCTTCGCTTCGGCGTAGAGCTCGTCGGGGCGCATGGCTTGCAGGCGGCGAATGTCGCCCATCACCGTGCGGGCGTGGCGCACGGCTTCGACCACGTTCCCGGTGCCGGCTTCGCCTTTGGTGCGAATCATGGCGGCTCCTTCGGCGATACGGCGCAAAGCCTCCCCCAGGTTGCGAGCGCCACAGACGAAGGGGACTTTGAACGGGTGTTTGTCGATGTGGTTTTCTTCGTCAGCGGGGGTCAGGACTTCGCTTTCGTCGATGTAATCTACGCCGAGCGCTTCCAGAATTTGGGCTTCGACAAAATGCCCAATGCGGCATTTCGCCATCACGGGGATGCTGACCGCTTCCATGATTTCGAGAATTTTTTCGGGATCGGCCATGCGAGCCACGCCCCCTTCTTTGCGAATATCGGCGGGGACACGTTCGAGCGCCATCACGGCGCAGGCGCCGGCTTCTTCGGCGATTTCGGCTTGCTCGGCTGTCGTCACGTCCATGATGACGCCACCTTTCAGCATTTGTGCCAAACCTGCTTTGGCACGCCATGTGCCTGTTTGTGCAGACATTGGTTCCTCCTCTTGGTCGGTTTTGGGGCTGTCTTGTCAGCCGCGGCAAGTATAGCGTGGGTGGCAAGCGCGACAAGTCGATGAAAACACGATGTTACGTTCCTGGAATGTGTGAAGGAAAGGGGAAGCGATACCTTGTGGCCAGACGCGACCAGTTTTGCCACATACAGAAGCGCATCTCGCGCACTGAATAGCCGCGTAGGTGTGCAAGATACGTCAATACGTCGTGGATGTGGTGTGGCCAACCGAGTTGACCGGTCAACCAGGGCAGCCCGCCAGGGTTGTCGGTTTCGGTCAGCAGCTGCCTGAGCGGAATGCGACGGGCGATGGCTTGGATGTGATGGCTGTGGGGCAATTCGACACCGATGGTGAAAAAATGCCCGTCGGCGATGAGGTCGTCGAGCACATCGAGGGGGCCAGAGTACCAGTGAATGATGGCAGGCGTGATGCCGAAGGTTCGCAGTGCATTGCGGATTTCGGCTTCTGCGCCTTTGGTGTGCAGGTTGAGCAGTTTGTGAGATGTGGCGGCAGCTTCCAAAAAGAGGTGGAACACGCGCCGTTGGCGTTCGAGCGTGTTGGGAGGCGCCCAGACTGTATCCAGCCCGACTTCGCCCAGGATGGGCGTGGCGTGGATGAGGTGTTGCCAAGTGTGGCGTACAGGCCAGGCGTCGGCAGCATGCCAGGGGTGAATACCAAAGGCGGGCATCACCCAGGGGGATTGTGTGGCGATAGTGCGTGTGCGAGCGAACGAGTCGGCGTCCATGCTGACGGCGATGGTGAAGATGCGTTGGGCGGCTAGGGTTGCCAGCACCGCGGGCAGCGTCTGGTTGTCGTATTGGTCAAGATGGGCGTGTGCGTCGAGCAGTGGTGGCAGATTCATGGCATTGGCAGCGATAGCCCATACAGTTCGCCAAATTTGGTGTGCAGATAGCGCAACAACGGTTCCACACTGAGCGGTTTGCCCGTCGCCCTTTGGATGAGATCTTGGGGCAGGTATTTGCGCCCATGGCGGTAGATATGTTCCGTCAACCAGCCACGCAATGTGTCGAATTCCCCTGCGGCAATCTGCTCTTCGATATCGGGATGGGTCTCCTGGATGGCTTCGAACACCTGTGCTCCGATGATGTTGCCCAGTGCATACCCTTGGAAGCGCCCGCCAATGGTGGCATTGTACCAGTGGACATCTTGCAAGACCCCCAAAGCATGATTGGGCGGACGCACGCCCAGGTAGGCTTCGTACATGTCGTTCCACGCATCAGGCAGGTCGGCAACGCGCAGTGTCCCTTCGAGCAGTTGGACTTCCAACTCGAAGCGAATCATGATGTGCAGGTTGTAGGTCACTTCATCGGCGGTCACGCGGATCAGCGAGGGTTCGACGACGTTGATGGCGGCGTAGAATTCGTCCAGCGAGACATTGCCAAGGTGCTCGGCAAAGAGTTGCTGGAAACGTGGGTAGTAGTGCATCCAGAAAGCGCGGCTGCGCCCTACGCGGTTTTCCCACAGGCGTGAACTGCTTTCGTGCATGCCCGACCATGCGCCACGTGCCAGCGGCGTTCCCTCATACGCGGGAGAGACATTTTGCTCGTAGAGAGCGTGCCCTGATTCGTGCATGGATGGGAAGAGGGGCGCGTTGAGGTAGTCGGGGGTGAAGCGTGTGGTAATGCGCACATCGCCATGGGAGAGGCGGATGGCGAAGGGGTGGGCGGTCAGGTCGTGGCGGCCACGTTGCCAATCGTAGCCAAAGTCGGTGAGTACATCGTGTAGGAACGTCATTTGGGTGTCGAAATCGTAGGTGCGTGCCAGAAAGGTGGTGTTGGGGCGGGGGGCATCGGCGATGGTGCGTACCAGCGGTATCAGCCCGCGGCGTAGATCGTCGAAGAGGGCGCGGATGGTGGCGGTGTCGAATCCTTCATCGTTTTGCTGGATGAGGGGGTCCATGGGATGCTCGTAGGGGCCAAGGTAGTCAGCCATGCGTCGGCTTAGGTCCAGCGTTTTTTCGAGAAAGGGTTGGACGGCGGCAAAATCGCCTGTTTGGCGGGCTTCGCCCCAAACGTGGCGGCTGGCACTGAGATGTTCGGAGAGTTCGGCGACGAAATCGGTGGGGAGACGGCGGCGGCGGTCGTATTCACGGGCAACGTACCGGATGAGGGCGGCGTCATCATCGTCATCGGGTAGGGTTTCGGCGTAGGGCACCAACACGTCGAGCCAGCGTTGCATATCGGGGGCGGTGAAGTGTTCTTGCCAGAGGCGAGTGAGTGTGGCAATTTGCCGACTGCGTGCCTCTGCTCCGCCTGGTGGCATATAGGTCACCTGGTCCCAACGAAGCAGGCCAACAGCACCGCTCAATGCAGTAAGGGTTTGCAGGTGGGCTTTCAGTTCAGCCAGTGCAGTGTGGGGGACAGACATACGTCGCTCCTTTCTGAATTCGTTGCAGATCGTTCTGTTGGTACTCAACGTATGCAACGTCAAAAATAGACGATGCCACGGCATCTTTGCCGTCAATGCAATCGTCAGAGAAAGAGGGGGCAGAAAGGAGTTAGTACGTTGTTTCGCGCCCCAGAATCATCAGCGTGAGCGCGAGTGTCTGCCCGGCGTGCCGCAGGCGTTTGGCCTCTATGCGTTCGATGGTGTCGGCTGGTGTGCGGGCGGTGGCATCCCACCCTTGCCAGGTGAGTGCCACAGATGGGGCTTCCTGGCCACCGATACGAAAATCGCGCTCCTCGAAGACGATGCTCAAATCCACATCCTCGCGGGCACGTACCAGCGGCACGTTCATCAGGTCGGCGGCATGTTCGACCAGCCGTGCCAGCCGTTCGCTCCCACCTGCGGAGACTTCAAGCATCGAGCCTGTGCCGTCGCCTACAGGGCCTATGCGGACGATCGCTTCGGGCTGGAAGGTGCTGTCGAAGCCATATTTGGATTTGAGGAATTGACTTGGGGCGATAGGGGGCGTTTGACCACCTTCCAATCCTTCGTCGCTGTATGCCACGAAGAGGATGGTTTTGTAGGGCTGGTAGCCGCTTTCTTGCAATACCCGCGCCGCTTCGAGCATGACGGCAACCGCGCTGGCGCTGTCATTGGCGCCTGGAACGACGATGCCATCGGGCCCCAAGGCGGGACCATCGTACTTCGCCATGACGAGAATCATCTGGCTATCGAGCGTGTCGGATGTGCCTGGAATGTACCCCACAACGTGTGCGACAGGCACATTCTCGCGAATTTCGCCAACGATGCGCATGTGGACAGTGGGAGAGAGGTCGCGGGCAACGATTTCGTCCACACCAAGCGTGCTTTCTGCACGGCGGAAATCATCCACGGTGAACCCGGTTTCGGCCAGCAGGCGGTTCGCCAGGCCTTCGCTGATCCAGAGCACAGGGGCGTCTTGCCCGATGCGTCGTCCTGTGCCAAACAGTTCGGCCACGGGGTCGCGTGGGGAAAGAGTAGCGCGGCGCTGCAAATCGGCTTCGTTTTCGGCAACCACGAGCACACCCGCCCGTGGGATGAAGCGGGCGTATTCGAGGTCGCGCCGATTGAAGACGAGCAGGATGTCTTCCGAAAAGTCCAGGTTTTCGAGAGCGGGGATGCGCGGACGGAAGAACGTGCCCTGCGTGGTGAGTTCACCCATGAGAAGCAGGCGTACACGCCCGCGGGCTTCACCCAGATTGCGGAAACGGTCGGGATATTCGGCGTAGTCGCGGTGATAGCGTGGCGTTGCGCCCCCATCTTCGATCGTCAGGGTAGGGATTTCCAGCAGGTGTTCATAGGCGCGTTTGCGCGGTTGAAAGAACGTCAACGCTTCGCCAGCAGGCTGAACACCGACGGCAGCAAACTGTTGGGCAATGTACTCAGCCGCGGCGTCAAGCCCGTCGCTCCCCAGCGCACGCCCCTGCCAGGCGGGGTCGGCCAGGCGTTCGACGTGGGCGAGCGCATGAGCGGCGTCGAACGTAGCGGCTTGACGTTTGTAGAAGGCGGTGGCGCCCGTGTTCGCCTGCACCCAGTTGACTGCCAGCACCACGACCAGTGCCAGCGCCAGTGTATAGCGGTTCAGCAGGCGCGAAAACGAGACGCCGACTTCTTCCACCAGGCGGCGAATGCCTTCGCCCAGCAGATTGAACGCGAGAATGGCAATGAACATAGCCAGCGCGGGATAGATGGCCATCCACGGGTAGGCACGGGCATACAGGCGCACGTTGGCAAGCAACGCTCCCCACTCGGGGACGTCGGAATAGTGGTAGAGCGGTGCGGCAATGTCGAGTTCCGCAAAAGCGCCCCCACCAATGAAGATGCCGATGAAGCCCAGCTCACCCAAGAGCATGAGGACCGCCCCCATTTCGAGTGCAGCAATGGAGATGAGCATGGGGACGATGTTGGGCACGATGTGGTTCAGTATCAGACGTGGCACACGCAACCCAACTGCCACGGCGCTTTCGATGAAGGGGCGTGGTTTTAGGCGGATGACCTGCGCACGCACTTGCTGCATGATTTCGCCCCATCCCACAATGCTCAACCCGATAACGAAGGCGACCATGCCCTGCCGAATACCCACAGCGAGAATGACAAGCATGGCCAGCAACAGGCTTGGGATGGCGGCAAGGATCTCTGCCACGCCAACGATGAAGGCATCGGTACGGCTGCCAGCCCGCCAGCCCGCTACCAATCCCAACAGCAGGCCAACCCCCATGCGCACCAATACCACAATCAGCGCCAGACTGAGTGTCTGACGTGCTCCGGCAATGACAAGGCTCATCATGTCGCGGCCAAGCGCGTCGGTGCCCCAGGGAAACTCTTCGTCTGGGGGGAAGGGGGGGACGCGCATTTCGCCATTTTCGAACATCAGCCCTCGTGTCGTGTAGGGGCTATGGGGCGTCAGCGATGCCCCAAACAACGCCACGAAGCCCAGCCCCAGCACCAGTATCCCCCCTACCAGAAGCGGCGCATTGCGCAGTGTGCCTCGCAACCAGGCACGCCGACGGGCGACGGCGTAGGTATCGGTGGCGGGCTGCTGGTTGCGTGCGGCAAGCACGGTGGTCATGCGGTGAGGTTGCGTATCACGGTGGCGCAAACGGTCGAACAAGGCATTGTCGAGTACCAGGTCGCGCAGGTCGGCAAACAGGTCGCGTAGGGCATCGCCCCACCTGAACATGCGGTTGCTCTGGCGTTGTGCGCGGGCTTGTTCGCGAATACGGGGATCAATCCAGCGATAGAAGAGGTCGAGCAGGCCGTTGATGCTCAGAATGAGCAGGCTCAGCGCCAGCAGAAGCACGACTGTCAGCCGGTCATCGTAGCGGGCAATCGATTTGAGCAGCGTAAACCCCACACCTGGCCAGCCGAAGAAGAATTCGACAACGGGCAGGCTTGCCAGCGCGTAGCGAAGCGACACTCCCCATGTCGTCAGAATGGGGATGGCGGCGTTGCGCCACACATGCCGCCAGAAAACTTGGCGTTCGGAAAGCCCCTTGCTACGTGCAACTTGCACGTAATCTTGTCGCAGAACGTCAAGCAGAGTAAGCGCCGTGATGCGGCTCAATTGGGCAATTGGACGGGCAGCAAGGACCAATGCAGGCAGCACAATGTGTTTGTCCCACCCAAAGCCTGCCACGGGGAAGAGTGGTGTCCCCTGCCATTGTGCCCAGCGAATCATGAGGAGTTGCAACAACATGGCGATGAAGAAACTCGGTGATGAGATACCCACGAGGGTGAACACCATCAGCCCAAGCGACCAGCCGCGCCCACGCCGCCAGACAGCGAGCCAGCCCAGCACTGTGCCGACGATGCCTGCCACCAGAAGCGCGACTGCCAGTAATCCCGCACTTTTGATGAAGGCATCCCGCGCGACGTCAGCAATGGGCACAGGCGCCAGCGTTAGGCTGCCAGCACGTGTCTCGCCGAAATCGCCGCGCACGAATTGCATAGCAAATGCCCATGTGTTGGGGAACGCGTCGCGCACGGCATCCAACGGGGGAACGCCCCGCGCCATTGCTAGCCCTGCCACAGTGACGAAGGTGATGGCAAAAAGCAGGGCACCCACACGTGCTAGGCGGACCAACACCAGCAATAGACGCTCGCCAAATTTGGCCGAAAAGCGCGCACGAGGCATCTTCATGGCTTGCTCGGTGAGGTTGATTGTTGTGTTGTAGGCGCGAGTATACCTGTTCTGTGAAAAGCGAAAAGTCAACCGCTTGCCGCTGACCAAAGGATTCACATTTTCTAGGAAAAGAGTACCTTTGTCATCGACCAGGGAACATGCATATACTGGAAAAACGTTGGGACATTCGCACCCCCTTCTGGATATGGCATCGGCATACAAGTGAAAAAGGTAAAAGGTTTTAGCCAACTTTATGTATGATTGCATTGGCTAAATTGACGAAAACCGGAAAACTTGTACTATTTTCATCGTTCGATTGGTGTGTGAAAACAATTTCAGAACAACGATGGAGCCGACGATGTATAAGATTTTGCTGGTATCATCCAATCGCGAGCCCGTTGAACCGATTCTGGCTACTTTGGAACAAGAAGCATTCCGCGTTCTTTTGGCTTCATCTGCGGATGAAGCAGTGGAAGTCTTCAACCGTGACTTTCTAGATGCTGTTCTGATTGTCCGCAACGGCCTCACGTCCGAAGCGTGCCACCAGTTGTGCGACCTTGTCCGCACGCATTCGCGCCTGCCTGTGCTGGTACTTGTCGAGCGTGACGAGGAAGCGACAGTGGTTGACTTGTTGCATGCGGGAGCGGACGATGTGGTGGAGCAAACTCGCACAATGGAAGTGGTGGTACGGTTGAAGAAGTGGCTTGTACGCTTGAGTATGCCCCAGCCGCGCGTGGTACAATTGCCCGAAAGCAATGTGGAAATCGATCTGACACGCCGTGTCGTGTTGCGTGATGGGCGGCGCTTGCAGTTGTCGCCCACAGAAGAGCGATTGCTTTTCTATCTGGCGGAAAACGTCAACACCCCGCTTTCACACGACCAGTTGCTGGAACATGTGTGGGGGCATCGCGATGCGCAACGGCAGAACCTGAAACTCTACATTCTCTACCTGCGCCGCAAACTGGAACCCAATCCAGACCAGCCGCGCTACCTGCGCAATATTCGGCGTGTTGGCTATGCGCTCATTGGTGATCTGGCGGAAGAGGCGAGTGAGGAGCGCGATGAGCAAGCCACTGAGCCACAAACGTCGTAATCGCCTCGCGTGGTTGTTGTTGCACGTCGAACCAGTGAATGCGTGGGTCGTCAAGCCGAAACCACCCATATTGTTGCCGAATGAATCGCCGCGTGCTGCGCCCAATGAGGCGCAGCACGTCGTTTTCATCGGTGATTTCACCCCGCACATATGCCACCACCTCAGGATACCCCAGGCTTTTCATCGCATCCGAGCTTTCAGGCGTGTACCCCTCGGCCAACAAACGGCGTACTTCATCCACCCAGCCCGCTTCCCACATGGCACGAATGCGGGCATCGGCACGGGCGTAGAGATCTTCGCGTGGCATGGTCAACCCAATGCGCAGGATGTCGTAGGGGGGTGGTTCGCGCCCTTGTTGCGCGCTGAATGGTTCCCCTGTCGCTTCGATGACTTCCAATGCGCGGATGACGCGCCGCACATTGCGGGGATCGATGTTCGCAGCAGCTTTGGGGTCGAGCGTTTGCAGGCGGTTGTAAAGCGCCTGAGGGCCTTCGCGGGCGGCCAGTTCTTCCATGGTGTGGCGAAAGGTGGGGTTCGGGGGGACGCGCGGAATGCGGTACCCTTCCAGCACCGCACGCACGTAGAGCCCTGTCCCACCGACCAGCAGCGGTACTTTGCCACGTGCGGTGATGTCGGCGATGGCGGCGTAGGCGCGATCCTGAAAGTCGGCCAGCGTCATTTGCTGGTCGGGGGTGAGAATGTCAATCAGATGGTGGCGGGCAGCTGCCTGTTCCTCTGGCGTCGGTTTCGCCGTGCCAATGTCCATGCCGATGTAGAGCTGGCGTGAGTCAGCAGAGACGATTTCCCCGTCGAAGGCTTGCGCCAGTGCAATGGCTGTGGCGGTTTTGCCAACCGCAGTAGGACCAACAACGGCAATCAGCGGTGGCAGGGGCTGTTGTTCCTCCGTCATTTGGCCACCACCTCATGTGGCAGAAGCGTCTGCAGCGCTTCGAGAAACGCCGCATAGCGGGCTTCATCGTCTGACGTGGGGGTGGGGTCGCACAGAGCGGGCGGGCTGATGACCAGCATGATGCGCCCGTCGGGTTGGGTGTTGAATTTCACGCGCCCGATGACACGGTAGCCACGGTCGCGTTCGCGGGCATCGGCGGGGGATTCGGTGATGGACGTTGCCAGATTGTAGGTGGCAAAGCGCCCATTCCAGCGCCGCATGAGGAAAACAAGTTGCACCTGGGCCTGAGAGGCGGCGCTTTCGAGGATGTCGCGCAATTGTTCAGCTGTGATGGTGTGAAGCAGGTAGGTTTGCTTGCGTACCATGTGTCAGACTTCCACGAATCGGTAGAGCGTAATGCGTTTGAGCCTGTTTCGCGTATCCAATTCTACGGCAACCAGATCAATGCGCCAATCCACGGGGCGGTCGCCCAGATGTTCGGCCAACCATGCTTCGGCGGCGGCACGCACACGGGCGGCTTTGCGGGGGGTGAACGCGTCTTCGGGGGTGCCGAAAGTCCGCCCGCGGCGTGCTTTGACTTCCACAAAGGCGTAGCCATCAGCATCGCGGGCGACGATGTCGAGTTCGCCATACGGGCAGCGCCAATTGCGTGCCAGAATGTCGTAGCCGTGGGCACGCAGATGGTCGCATGCCAGCCGTTCGCCGATGTCTGCTAACACGGAGCGGCGCATGGGCTTATCCTCCCCGTTCGACAAGGCGCTGTGCAGCAGCGAACGCACTTTCGTACACGTCGCGCACAGGCACGTTGTGCGTTTCGGCCAGGCGGCGGCATTCCTCGAATTCGGGCATGACCCCAACGACACGCCCATCCAGCAGTTTGCGCTTGACTCGCACGGTGCCGTAGGGCGTTTCGACGGTTTGGAAGTCACGGGCAGCGGCGTAGCGGCGCACGTCGTGTACGCGGACGCCGAGCGTGGTGGTTTCGCGCAGAAGCAGAGTGGCAAGTGTGGCTTCGTCGGTGGCACGTGCCAGCACCTGCACCACGATACCAGGGCGACCTTTTTTCATCTGCACTGGTGTCAGCCAGATGTCGAGTGCTCCTGCACGGAGCAAGCGTTCGGGAAGTGTGCCAAAAAGTTCCGCGGGCATGTCGTCGATGTTGGTTTCGAGTAGGCGCAAGGGGCCACCTGTTTCGGCAGTGCCCAGCCAGAGCCGCACGACGTTCGGCCAGGGGAACGTTTTGTGCCCCGCACCGTAGCCGACACGCTGCAAGCGCATGGGGGGCTGTTCGAAGCGAGCCAGGTGAGCGAGCAAGGCTGCGCCTGTGGGAGTGACGAGTTCGCCTTCACCCGGAGCAGGGCGTGTGGGGGCGTTGACGGCGGCGAGCAGTTCCAGCGTGGCGGGGGCGGGCAGTGGAAGGCGCCCATGTGCCGTGTCCGCCCAGCCGTGTGCCATGGGAAGTGGCGAGGCATAGACCTGCGAGATGCCCAGCGCGTGAAGCCCTGCTACCACGCCCACGATATCGATGATGGCATCGAGCGCGCCAACTTCGTGGAAGTGGACTGCTTCGACGGCGATGCCATGGACACGTGCTTCGGCTTCCGCCAGGCGGGTAAAGACGCCCAGAGCGGCCGTTTTGACGGCGTCGGGCAGGTTGGCGGCTTCGATGATAGCGTGGATGTCGGGCAGGTGGCGGTGGTGGTGTTCCTCACGGGTTTCGACGTGCACCAGTGTGGCACGCAGCGCCCCACGCTGGACGGCTTCTGCCCACACCTGCCACGAATCGTGTGGCAGGTGCAGGCGTTCGACCGTGGTGCGCAGGGCGTCGATCGGCCACCCGGCATCGACCAGAGCGCCGAGAAGCATATCACCCGAAACGCCTGCTTGGGCATCGATGTAGGCCAGCATGGTTAGCGCATCGAGGCGATGAATTCGTTGAGTGCGGCGTCGTCCCACGCATTGGTGGGACCCATCACCAAGAGGAACGCGGGGCCTTTTTTGCCCGTAAACGTGACGAATGCCATGCGCATCATTTCACCCGACTGCGCTTCCTGACCTTCGAAGATGAGCATGGTGCGTTCTTCACCGCGAATCGTCACCGGGCGCTCGTCCACCTGCTCCATATTGTCGAATCGGCGTCCTACCTGTCCTTCGACTGCCGCGCGAGCCGTTTCGGGGTCGAGTGTAGCCCCTTCGCTGCCTGCGGCCAGCACGAAGACCATGCCATCCTCGTTTTCGGGGAGCATCAGCACGTAGGTGAAGAGGTTGCTCACACGGAACGCCATTTGTTCCGAGTAACCAGCAGGAAGCGTGTAGTCGATGATGTCGGTGGCCATTTGGCGTGCCTGTGTGGGGTCGGTCACGATGTCGAACTGGCGTTTGAGGAACAGGTAGCCACCAAAGAAAGCCAGGCAGCAAATCAAAAATGTCATACCGAGAATCACGAGCGCAATTTTGACAGGTCTGCTCATGGACGCCTCCTTCTGTCTTCTGGGCCTTGTATTGCCAGCATATCCCCGTAGAAGGGACGATCTTCAGACGATACTGGTTGTGGGGACATGGACGGCGTTCATCGAACCGCGTTGGTAGCCCGCCAGGTCGAGTGTGACGAACCGATAGCCAGCGGCACGCACACCAGCGACGATGGCTTCGCGTTGTTCGATGGCGCGGGGCAATTCGTCGGGCGCGAGCTCGATACGCGCAATTTCGCCGTGATGACGCACGCGGAATTGGCGGAAGCCCAGGGCGACCAACGCATCTTCGGCGGCTTCGATCTGGCGCAGGAGTTCGGGGGTGATGGGCGTGCCATGCGGCACACGCGATGAGAGGCACGCCATAGCAGGTTTGTCCCAGATACGCAGCCCCAGGGCGCGGGCAATGGCACGCACTTCGGGCTTGGTGATGTTGGCTTCGAGCAGGGGGGAACGCACACCTTTTTCGCGGGCGGCTTGCATGCCAGGGCGAAAATCGCCAACGTCGCTGGCGTTGGCGCCGTCGAGGATGGCATTCCACCCTTCGGCACGGGCAATGGCAACAAGGTGGCTGTGCAAGGTTGATTTACAGAAGTAGCAGCGATTGACCGGGTTGGCAGCGTAGTTGGGATTCAGGTGCTCGTTGGTTTCGATCAGACGGTAGGCGACGCCAATTTCACGGGCGATGGTGATGGCTTCGTTCAGTTCACGGCGGGGGTAGCTGGGCGAAACGCCAATGCAGGCGAGTGTCTTTTCGCCGAGCTGCTCGTGGGCGATGGCGAGCACGAGCGTGCTGTCAATGCCCCCTGAAAAAGCAACCAGCGCCGAGCCGCAGGCGCGGATGATGGCGCGGAGATGGTCGAGTTTCTGTTGCAGGTCAGGTGCGAGTGCTGTCATCGGTGTGCTCCTGGTCTCTTTCCGGTGTGGAACAACGCTGGTTGATGAGTGCGGCCATGTAGCCAGCACCAAAGCCATTGTCGATGTTGACAACGGCAATGCCGCTTGCGCAGCTGTTCAGCATGGTCAACAAGGCCGACAGTCCGCCGAAGTTCGCGCCGTAGCCCACTGAGGTGGGCACAGCGATGACGGGGCTGTCGACCAGCCCGGCCACAACGCTGGGCAATGCCCCTTCCATGCCCGCGACCACCACAAGCACATTGGCGCGGCGCAGGGTGGGCAGATGCGCAAGCAAGCGGTGCAGGCCGGCGACACCGACGTCGTAGAGGCGTTGCGGGGCATGCCCCATGAGTTCGAGCGTGCGGGCGGCTTCTTCGGCAACGGGCAAATCGCTTGTGCCAGCGGCGATCACCACCACCCCAGGGCGTTGTGGGGCATTGGGGTCACGATCGATCCAGATGATGCGGGCGGTAGCGTCATAGCAGGCGTCGGGCAGGCGGGCATGCACGGCTTCGGCATGTTTGGGGGTCGCGCGTGTGCCCAAGACACGCGGGTGATGGGTGGCAAGCCGCGCAAAAATTCCGGCAACCTGTGCGGGCGTTTTACCCGCACAGTAAACCACTTCGGGAAAGCCGACACGCAACGCGCGGTGGTGGTCGAGTGTGGCGAAATCGAGTGTTTCGAATGGAAGCGTGCGCAACGCTTCCACCGCTTCATCGACGGCGATGGTGCGGTCGGCAACATGTTGAAGGAGTCGGCGAAGTTCTTGTTCGTGCATAGCCTGAGAGCATAAACGGAGTGAAGGCTTTGTCAAAGCGGTATCGAGGATCGTTGTCAGTCAAAGCGTTTGACGTATGGCGATTTTTTGCTATCGTCGGCGCGCTGTTGTCATCTTTTGGCTGAAAAAGGAGCCCTTTCGCAGACGGTAGACCCTATGGACGACAGTAGTCAGCAATTTGAGAAGCAATACGCAACCCTGTGGGTGCGCGGTGAAGGCCGGGAAACAGGCCGACCGGGCGAGCACACCCCAGGGCAACTGCGTCAACCCCGTTAGTAGCCTCACACCGGCGCACCGGGGTTGGCCCGGTTGCCGTCGGTGGAATCGCCTCGCTTGTATCTGCCGACCTTCGCCTCGCGGTCGGCTTTTTTGTTTCCTGCGCCGCGCTGCCCCCCACACAAAAACATAGATGTAGGAGGGGAGCCATGGTGGACGCTCTTGTCATCGATGATGCGCTCGCGTTTGTGCGCTCTTTGCTCGAAAAGAACGATGTGGCAGCGGCTGCGGCGTATCTGCGCTCACTACACCCCGGCGAAGCGGCCGAAGTTCTTGCGCGTTTGGACGATGAGGCGCAGCAGATTCTGATTCGCCATCTTGACGATGCTTGGCTGGCGGATTTGCTCGAACACATGGACGAGGACGAGCAATCCGACGTCATCGAACATATCCGCGCGGAGCGGTTGGCGCACGTGCTGGATGATGTCGAGCCAGACGTCGCTGCCGACGTGTTGGGGGAACTGCCGCCCGAGGAAGCCGGCGTCGTGTTGGCGCACATGGAATCGGCCGAAGAAGTTGCGCCTTTGCTGAAATTCCCACCTGACACGGCTGGCGGTTTGATGAACCGACCAGGCCCCATGTTGCGCCGCCATATGACCGTTGCAGAGGCGTTCGACTTTTTGCGCACGCATTACCGCGACGAGCGCGAACTTTCGTATCTGTACGTCCTCGACCGCCACGGCAAACTGGTGGGGGTGGTGAGTTTGCGAGCGCTCATCCTGGCCGACCCCAACCAGACCATCGGCGACATTATGAACCCCAACGTGATTACCGTGCGCGTCGAGGCTGACCAGGAAGAAGTGGCCGATCTGTTTTCGCGCTATGGTTTTCTGGCATTGCCGGTAGTAGATGAAGAAGACCACCTGTTGGGGGTGATCACAGTCGAAGATATTCTGGACGTGGTACAGGATGAAGCCACCGAAGACATTTACCGCCTGGCGGGGATGGACGAAGATGCCGAATTGTTCAGCCCGATTCGTGAGGCGGTGCGCACACGCCTCTTCTGGCTAATGGTGAACCTGTTGACTGCGTTTCTGGCGTCGGGGGTGGTCTCGCTGTTCGAGAGCACGATTGCACGGGTGGCGGCGTTGGCCACGTTCATGCCCATCATCGCTGGGCAGGGGGGCAATGCTGGGATTCAAACGTCCACCATCGTGATTCGCTCGCTGGCGCTTGGGCGGCTCGAAGTGGATGAAATCTGGAAAGCGTTGCGCTACGAAGTGATGTTGGGTGTCATCAATGGCGTGGCGATTGGGCTGGTCGTGGCGTTGGTCGCCGTCGTGTGGAAAGGCAATCCGATGTTGGGCGTGGTCATTGGTATTGCGATGGTGGGGAACATGCTGGTGGCAGCACTGGCCGGGGTCTTGATTCCCTTCGCACTGCACCGTATGGGACGCGACCCGGCGCTGGCGTCGGGCATTTTCCTGACGACGGCCACGGATGTATGCGGTTTCTTCTTCTTCCTAGGATTGGGAACGCTTTTGCTCCTTTGAAGTGGCAAAAACCAATAACATTCCAATCGTTCGCTAATGTCTTTCTAACGAGAATGCGTTTTCGAAGAAAACGAACAAAGGGGATGGCAACGCCCAAGATGGAGAGGCAACCACACTTCTGAAAGAAAGGAGGTGATGGTATGCGCATCCTGGCGTTGGCCGACCTGCGTGGTGCGACGGAACGCATGCCGCAAGTGATTGACCTGGCGAAACGCGAAAACGTGGGCGCGGTTGTCTTCGCGGGGAACATTTTGGGCAAGCACGAACGCGCCGCAGCCTACGAAAAAGCACTGGCCGAAGGGGCGCCTATCCACATGGATGCAGCGTATCTGCACACGTTGGAAGAACAGGCGGTGAAGGAATTCGAAGCCTTCTTCGATGCAATGGGCAAGCTCGACGTACCAGTGCTGGTTGTGCCAGGGTACCTGGATGCGCCGCTGCGTCTCTACCTGCAAGCGTCGCTGAACCATGAAGTTGTCGAGCCGAACGTGGACATGATTCACCGCTCGTTCAAGCCGCTGACATCGTGGGATCTGGTGTTTGCGGGCTTTGGCGGCGCGATTGCCGATGAGGCACGCGAAGACCGCTACGCGCTGGTCTATCCAGCGTGGGAAGCGCGCTTCGGGCTCGACTTTCTGCGCAGCCTGTTGCCCAAGTACACGCCGGTGCTGATTTTCGCAACGCCGCCACGCCGTGGTGATATCGACCTGGATGGTGGCAAGCACATTGGGCATCCTGTCATCGATGACCTGATCAAGACCTATGCACCGACGTTCGCATTCGTGGGTGGGGCGCCCGAAGGGCGTGGTACAGTCGAAATTGGCCCGACGCTGGTGGTGAACCCTGGCGCACTGCGCGACGGGTCCTACGCGATTGTGGATACCAAAACGAGCGCGGTGGTCTTCGGGCAGTTGCCCGAACCCGCCACGGTAAGTGCCTGATCTCCTTTCGTCACCATCGTACCGCGTGGCCCCGCAGGGCTGCGCGTTTTTTGGGTGTGTCCCAGATGAGTGGTAATGGTAAAATGAAGGGAGGAGGGCAAACAAACGAAGGGAGGTGAAAAGATGAAGCAAGAAGCAGTGAAGCGGATAATGGCAGAAGCCCAAGCGGTGCTGGAATGGTCGAAGGAGCACCCGGGGTCCACTCTACAGGAACTGGAAGAGCAAGTACAGAAGGCGGTCAATGCCATACGGGCGGAGCTCATGGAAGCAGCCGTTGCCGAACAGGGAGTGGGGGAGCCACTGGCGGCTCGCTGTTCCTGCGGGGGGAGGTGGGTTTTCAAAGGGTACAAAGAGCGGCAGGTGATGAGCACACTCGGGAGTATTCGCATCCGGCGGGCCTATTATATCTGTGAAAGGTGTGGGGCGGGACTTTTTCCCCCTGGACGAGCAATTGAAAAGCCTAGAAGGATGGAGTGAAGGGGCGGTGGAGATGGTCTTGTGGACCGCCCAAGCGATGCATTCCTACCGGGAGGCGGAAGAGGCCTTAGAGCGGTTGGCTGCTCTGCGGGTTTCCAAAAGCAGCATTCACCGGATGGTGGCGAAGTATGGAGAAATATTGGTTCAGCAGCGAAAGGCCGCGGGGGAGGCCTTGTGGGAAAGTGGGGTAAAAGGGGAAGAGCCTCCCCCGCCCAGAGATGGGCAGAAGGAAGAGGTTGGGATCAGTCTGGACGGGATGATGGTATGGGTTGAGGATGGGTGGCATGAGGTGAAAGTGGGAAGCTGCTTTACCTTCGGACCGAATCGGCAAGGGGAGGTAAAAGCAAAGGAAGTGGGATATTGGGCCTGGTATGGGGAGGTGGAAGAATGCCGACGGACAATGTGGTGGTATGCCTATCATAGCGGTCTGGGACTAGAAGGGAAAGCGGTTGTGATAGGGGACGGAGCCGCGTGGATCGATGGGTTTGTGGCGACTTATTGTCCTGGCGGCGTTCGAATAGCAGATTGGTATCATGCGGTGGAGCGGTTGTGGGCATTGGGGAAGGAAGCCTATGGAGAGGAAGCAGAGCAATGGGTGGAGGAGATGAAACGGCATTTGTGGGAGGGGAGAGTGGAGGAGGTTGTGATAGGCTGTGAGACAGCACTCGCTCCTGGAAAGGGCCGGCGTGAAGAGGTCGCCGGGACGGCCAATTACTTTCGAAGGAGGGCGCAACAGATGAGGTATCCGGCGTATCGCCAGGCAGGCTATCCCATCGGTAG
>WFOS01000092.1 GCA_015487975.1 Ardenticatena sp. | reverse complement strand
GCGGAGGAAAAAGCAAAAAAGCGCGTTGGAGGAGGCGGTTTTCGCTTTGAAGCGGCATCTGCGTCGTTTTCGCTCTTCTGGGCTCGTCCCGCAGCCTCCGCTTCGACCGTACGTATGGGCTACGTAACGCCCCCCTTTTTGCAGGAGAGTCGTGACTTACTTTTTGCCCACTGGCCAGTCCCGGTGGAGATGCTGCGCCCCCACATCCCCCCTTCGCTCACACTGGACACGTTCGATGGAAATGCGTGGATTGGCGTTGTCCCCTTCCACATGCGCAACATCCATTTGCGCGGCGGCCTGCCACTGGTGGGGGCAGATGCATTCGCGGAACTGAATGTGCGCACCTACGTGCGCCACGGCGACCATGCGGGGGTCTGGTTTTTCAGCCTGGATGCTGCCAGCCGCCTGGCGGTGTGGGGGGCACGCCGTTTCTTCCATCTCCCCTACTTTTACGCTGAGATGGAAAGCCGCCGTGAGGGGGAACAGGTTCACTATCGAAGTATACGGCGTGATAGGCGAGGGCATCCCGCTCGCTTCGCCGCGACGTACATGCCAACTGGTGCCCCCTTTCACGCTCAGCCCGGTACGTTGGCGCATTTTTTGACCGAACGGTATTGCCTCTTTGCCGTGGACAAACGTGGTCGGCTCTATCGGGGCGACATCGAACACGCCCCCTGGCCGTTACAACCTGCCACCGCCACCATTCCCGAAAACAGCATGTGGCTTCCTGGCTGGTCATTCCCAACGAGTGCCCCCGTGTTGCATTTTGCCGCTCTTCTTGACGTCAAAGTTTGGCCGCTCACACGCCAGCGCATATCCCCGAGGCGCCCTTCATAGTGCCACGCACCTTATGAGACGTGCGGTTTGCGCTTCCACGGAGAAGGCAATTCGTTCGCCTGCAAGTAGGCGTCCAGTTCCTCACCATCCACAATGGCAATGGGGTACCCATTACGGGTAAACTCAGCCGCTTCGCGGTGCAGCGCTTCGGAGACGCGCCCGGTTGTAAAGAAGAAGCCCTTGTCGGCTTTTTCGCGCACCATCACACCGTAAAATTCGCGCACTAGCGAGGCGGGCACACTGCGCTTGTAGCGTTTGCATTGCGCGATGACGTAACGGCCATCCTTCCAGCCGCGAATGTCCACCCCACCATCGCCACTGCCACCGACCACTTCGGTTCGATAGCCCCATGCTTCCATGAGCTGAGCGCACACTTGCTCGAACTCTTTGGGCGACATTTTGAAGACGCTTCGACGTTGTGTGCGTTTTCTCGCTCTGCGAGTGCGGCGTGGCCGTCTCCGGCGTCGCCAGTGTCGACGCACCCGTTCCCACCAGCCACGCACATGCCATGCCCCCCACGCGCTCCCCAAACTTACGAACACGAGCACCCCTATTTCCCACATACTCATCCCGAACGCCCTCGCTGTTGTTGGCGACGTTTGCGGCGTGCTCGCGATGCATTCCGCCGTCTGGCAGCGTCGGTGACATACTCGCGCAAGGTGCGTACTTCGTCGGGAGTCAATTCGCGCCATGCACCAGGCGGCAAATCGGCGAGCTCGATGGGGCCAATGGCCACACGTACCAGTCGCAATGTTGGGTGTCCCACCGCAGCCGTCATGCGGCGAATCTGGCGTTTCTTTCCTTCTGTAATCGTGATTTTCAGCCAGGCAGTCGGCACGTTCTTTCGTTCGCGAATGGGTTTGCGACGCGGCCACACGTTGGGTGGCTCGCGTAGCCGTTCAACCTGCGCAGGGCGCGTTTTGTACCCCCCTTTGATGACCACACCGTGTCGCAACTGGTCGAGTGCCGCCTCATCGGGAACGCGCTCCACCTGCACCAGGTATGTCTTGCTATGGCGATAGCGCGGGTGTGTCAACCGGTGGCTCAGTTTGCCATCGTTCGTCAACAGCATCAGCCCCTCGCTGTCATAGTCGAGCCGTCCAGCAGCGTACACGTCGGGTACCGGCACATAGTCAGCCAATGTTTCGCGCCCCACCCCGTCGGGATCGGTGAAACTCGACAACACGCCATAGGGTTTGTTGAAGATGATGTAGCGCTTCTGCTCTGCCATCACTTACACACCCGTCTCAATCTGTGAGGCCCAATCGCGGTTCTCTTGATACCATTGCACGAGATTGGCAACGCCTTCCTCGAACGCTGTCTGTGGGCGCCAGTCGAACAAGCGCTCCGCCTTGGAGATATCTGCCCACGTGGCACGCACGTCGGCGGGATGCGCTTCATGGTAGATGATGTGCGCCTTGCGCCCTACCAGACGCTCGACCAGCCGGATGGCGTCCATCAGCACGACCGGCGTATCGGAGCCCAAGTTGATGATTTCGTAGCCCAATGGGCGCAAAGCGGCAATGGTGCCCCGCGCAATGTCGTCCACATAGGTAAAATCGCGCGACTGCTGCCCATCCCCGAAGACGATGACCGGCTTGCCTTCCGAAATCCACTGCACGAAACGAAACAAACTCATGTCCGGGCGGCCAGCAGGGCCATACACCGTAAAGTAGCGTAGCACGCTCACGTCGATGTTGTACAGGGAGTGATAGGTGTACGCCAACACCTCGGCGGCTTTTTTGGACGCTGCATAGGGCGAAAGCGGCGAATCGGTGTTGGCAGTTTCGCGATACGGCATCTGGTTATGGCGGCCGTACAAACTGGATGTGGACGCCAGCACGAACTTATTCACGCCATGCTGCCGACACAATTCCAGCAGATTGAGCGTGCCCGTGGCGTTGGTTTCCATATAGACCCAGGGGTTGCGTACCGACTGCCGCACACCGGCCCGCGCGGCCAGATTGATAACAGCATCGAACTGGTGTACCTCGAAAAGGCCTTGCAGCGCCTCGAAGTTGCCAATATCGGCATGCACAAAGAAAAAGGCGGCATGGGGCTGCAATTGCTGCAACCGCCATTGCTTCAAGCGAACATCGTAGGCATCGTTCAGGTTGTCTACGCCGACGACGCTGTGCCCTTCCGCCAACAATCGTGCAGCCACGTTTGCGCCAATGAAACCGGCCGCGCCGGTGACGAGATAGGTTCCCATGTTTCCTCCATTGTTCATGTGATACAAAAACCTGCCAGGCCAAAAGCGACCTGACAGGTTTTTGGTGAAAATCAGCAAGATGTCAAGCGTCGGCTTCGGTAGATGGCGGCACAATCCCCACGCGCACCAGCTCTTGCAAGATGGTTTCGACAATGTCATCCACACTTTGCAAGTCGGTCTCGACCACGAGTTCGGGCGCACGTGGTTCTTCGTAAGGGGCATCCACCCCAGTGAAGTTCTTAATTTCGCCCCGCAAGGCGCGTGCATACAACCCTTTGGGGTCGCGGCGCTTGCAGACCTCGACGTCACATTTCACATAGACCTCGAAGAAGCGCCCGGCGGGGATCAGCGAGCGGGCGAATTCGCGGTCGCGTTCGTAGGGTGAAATGAAGGATGCCAGCACCACGTTGCCATGCTCGAATGCCAGGCGTGCCACTTCGGCGGCGCGGCGGATGTTTTCGGCGCGGTCTTCTGGGGTGAAGCCCAAATCGCCATTCAAGCCATGGCGCAGATTGTCGCCGTCGATGAAGAAGGTATGCACGCCCATCTCGAACAAACGGCGTTCGAGAGCTTTGGCAACGGTGGACTTGCCCGACCCAGAAAGCCCGGTGAACCAGAGCACCGCAGCTTTGTGCCCTTTCAGCCGCTCGCGCATCTCACGAGTGAGCGCCCCGCTTTCCCACACCACATTTTGCGAAACCGGGCGGCGCACCGTAACCGAGGGACGTTCTTCCTCAACCAGCTCGTCCACGTCACGGGTCATATCACGAATCATGCCGCCAGCAACGGTGCGATTGGTAAACGGGTCGATGAGAATGAAAGAGCCGGTGGCACGGTTCTTGTCATAGGGGTCGAAAAAGAGTGGCTGTGTGGTGGTCAGCTGCACACGCCCAATATCGTTCAAGCGCAAGGTATCCGCCTGCTCGCGGTGCATGGTATCCACATCGATGCGGTAGTTCACATCAGAAATCAAGGCTTTGACGGTGCGCGTGGTGTGTTGCAGCCAGTACGTGCGCCGCGGGTCGAGTGGCTCTTCGTCCATCCAGCAGATGAGGGCATCGAGCCGATTGGCTTTTTGCGGTAAGTTGTGCACACGCACAATCATATCGCCGCGGCTGATGTCGATCTCATCTTCGAGTGTCAGCACGACCGAGTCCCCTGCAACGGCTTCTGAAAGTTCGCCATCGAACGTGACGATGGATTTGACACGCGTTGTCAAGCCCGAGGGCAACACCGCCACCTCTTCGCCGGAGCGGATACGCCCAGAGGCAATCTGTCCGGCAAAACCGCGGAAGTCCTGGTTGGGGCGAATGACGTATTGCACGGGGAAACGGAAGTCCACCAAATTACGGGTTGCCCCCACATTGACCGTTTCCAGGTAGTGCAGCAATGTGGGGCCATCGTACCAGGGCATGTTGACGCTTTTATGGACCACATTATCGCCATGCAAAGCAGAAATCGGAATGAAGACCACATCTTGCACACGGAGTTTGGCGGCAAAGTCATTGAATTCGTTCATGATGCGTTCGTACACGGCCTGCGAATAGTCCACCAAGTCCATCTTGTTGATGGCAATTACTAGGTGGGGGATGCGCAAGAGCGTCGAGATGAACGTATGCCGCTTCGTTTGTGTGACGATGCCTTTGCGAGCATCCACGAGAATGACGGCAAGTTCAGCCGTCGAAGCACCAGTCACCATGTTGCGCGTGTACTGAATGTGGCCCGGTGTATCGGCAATGATGAATTTGCGCTTTGGCGTCGCGAAATAGCGATACGCGACATCGATGGTAATGCCCTGCTCGCGTTCAGCCCGCAGGCCATCCATGAGTAAAGCCAGTTCCATGGACGGGTCACCGCGCGTCTGGCTAGCACGGCGGGCGTCATCGAGTTGGTCTTCGAAAATCTGGCGCGTATCGTACAACAGGCGCCCGATGAGCGTGCTCTTCCCATCGTCTACGCTGCCTGCGGTCGAAAAGCGCAGCAGTTCCACCACTTCGGTGGCGGGTGCACGTGTTTCCAGCTCGGTTTTGATTTCGGGTTGCTGTTCGATCGTCATGGCTTGCCTCGTTCTCCACACATCCTGGTTTTAGAAGTATCCCTGGCGCTTGCGGTCTTCCATCGCTGCTTCGGAGACTTTGTCGTCGGCGCGCGCGCCACGTTCCGTCACGCGGGCTGTCGCCACTTCCATGATGATATCGTCGATGGTGGTCGCATTGGATTCGACCGCACCTGTGCAGGTCATGTCGCCAATCGTGCGGAAACGGACCGTTTTTTCGGCCACTTCTTCGCCCGGCAACGGTTGCACGATGTCAGAGACCGCCAGCCAGACCCCCAGCCGATTGACCACTTGACGCCGATGGGCGAAATAGAGGCTGGGTAATTCGATGCCTTCGCGCTTGATGTACATCCAGACATCGAGTTCCGTCCAGTTGCTGAGCGGGAACACGCGAAAATGCTCGCCGGGCCCTTTGCGCCCATTGTAGAGCGTCCAGAGTTCGGGACGCTGATTCTTGGGGTCCCATTGGCCAAACTGGTCGCGGTGGGAGAAGAAACGTTCTTTGGCACGCGCTTTCTCCTCATCGCGGCGAGCGCCACCAATGGCAGCATCGAAGCGAAATTCCTCGATGGCGTCCAACAATGTCACTGTCTGCAAGGCATTGCGTGAGGCATACGGGCCCCTTTCTTCCTTGACACGCCCCTGGTCGATACTGTCTTGCACGTAACGCACAATCAGGTGGGCACCAATTTTTTCGACCAGCCGATCACGAAATTCCAGCGTTTCGGGGAAGTTATGTCCAGTATCGATATGCAACAAGGGGAAGGGAATTTTGCCCGGATAGAAGGCTTTGCGTGCCAGGTGCACCAGCACAATCGAATCTTTCCCCCCCGAAAAGAGCAGCACTGGGCGTTCGAACTGCGCGGCGACTTCGCGCATGACGTACATGGCCTCGGATTCGAGTTGCTGCAAATGTGTGCGGCGATAACTCGTGTTCGGCATACAGTCCCTCATTCGTTGGTTCTGGTTCGACTGCGAACACCAATGAAAAACGGGCGCTCCCCGCGTCGTTGGGCTCGCCCGTCATTGGCGTGTATGCGCCACATGGCGCGTATCCACCAGCACCCGCGCCCGGCGACGAATCATCGCCCAGTCGTAGGTGCTATGATCAGTCACAATGACAACGCAATCGGCAGTATCGAGTGCCGCTTCCAGGTCGGGTTCGCACATCAAGTCGATACCATCATAGGCAATGTGCGGCACATGTGGATCGTGGTACATGACGTACGCCCCCTTGGCTTGCAACAGATGGATGATATCGAGAGCGGGGGATTCCCGCAAATCACCGACATCGCGTTTGTAGGCCACACCGATGATGAGAATGCGGCTACCGCGCACTGGCTTGGCGGCATCATTCAAGGCGTCCTGGACTTTTTGCACCCAGTAAGACGGCATGGAGGTGTTGATTTGGGTTGCCAAGTCAATGAAACGGGCATGGTAGTTGAGCGTTTTGAGTTTCCATGAAAGATAAAGGGGGTCAACGGGTAAACAGTGGCCGCCCAGACCGGGGCCTGGCGTGAACTTCATGAAGCCAAAGGGTTTGGTCGCAGCAGCCTCGATGACTTCCCACGCATCCAGACCCAGGGTATCGCACATCAGCAACACTTCGTTGACCAACGCAATGTTGACGGCGCGGAAGGTGTTTTCGAGTAGTTTGACCATCTCGGCGGTTTCGGTGTTGCTAACGGGGACGATAGTCTGAATGGCTTGTTCGTACAAAGCACGCCCAACATCCAGACAATGCGGCGTCACGCCCCCCATCACCTTGGGGGTGTTTTCGATTGTCCAATCCGTGCGCCCCGGGTCGATGCGTTCGGGTGAAAAGCAGACGAATAGATCGTGCCCTACTTCAAGCGTCGGGTGGTGGGTCGTCAATGCTGGCACAACGACTTCGGTGGTGGTGCCAGGGTAGGTGGTGCTTTCCAGCACAATGAGCATGCCGGGGTGCAAATACGTGGCCACTTGTTCGACGGCGGCGGTGATGTACGAGATGTCGGGATCGCCGGTCTTGCTGAGCGGTGTCGGAACACAAATGATGGCGGCTTGCACATCTTGCAACACGTCGAAGCGCGTGGTGGCGTGAAAGCCACCATGTGTCGGTGTGAGGGTATTGTGCCCGGCGAGCATCGGCTGCCGCAAGAGAGCACGCAATGATTCGTCGGAAATATCCTCGATGTAGGAGTACCCCTGTTGCAACAACGCCACGCGTTCTGCATCGATATCGATTCCAATCACATCAAACCCAGCGCGGGCAAAAGCCAGCGCTAGGGGTAATCCAACGTAGCCCAGGCCTATCACGGCAAGCGTCGCATCACGCTGAACGAATTGCTCTATGAGCATCGTTTTGGCTGTCTTCATACACCATGATCCTTTGCATGTGTAATGATGTTGTCGAATCCCTGGCGAATGAACAGGTCGATATCACGAGCGGTCTCACGGTAGCGTTCCAACGATTGCCCCACGGGGTCGGCAATATCCAACGGCAAGCCTGACATTTCGCTGAGCATGAACGTTTTGCCACGTGCTTCGGGAAACTCGACCAACAAGGCTTCTTTGTGCCCCTGCGTCATGGTCAACACCAGATCAGCGCGAGCAAGCATTTCAGCGGTTACTTCGCGCGAACGGTGGTGGCTGATGTCAAGCCCATACTCACGCATCACCTGCACGCTTTTGCCGGTCGCAGGTACGCCATCATACGCATGAGTCCCTGCTGATTCCACGCACCAATCGGGATAGCCCGCATCAGCGAGATATTTGCGTAACAGAGCTTCGGCCATGGGCGAACGGCACTGGTTCGCGGTGCAAATCACTAAAATCGTAGGCATCTCATTCTCCTGATGATGCCGTTTGTGTATCATCGAAAAGACGCAACGCGGGGTCGCCCAGCAACAAAAAGGTGTTGAGCACATCCTGGACGCCAGTTTGCACGACTGGCACGTTCTCTGCTTGTTGTGGCATCGCTTCTTGCTGTGCTGCGAGCAACAGTTCCCCCAATGTGGCGTAGCGATGCTCCGCTAAAAATGCGGCGAGCGGATTCGAAAGAAATTGTTGGTCGCTCGGCAGCGTCAAACTTGTCGGCGCCAACGCTGCGGCAATGCCACCATCTGGTTGCCAGAGCAACGCTTCGGTCAATGATTCGACTTCGGGATGGATGAAAAAGCCCGTCAGGCAAGTAAAGTTGAGAAAGATGGGCAGTATCTCATTACGGAGTTGTTGGGCATCGTCCACATGGAAAATGCGATCGCGCCCCCATTGTGTGACACTTCCATGCCCAAAGTAGGCGGTGATAAACGCACCGTCGTTCAAGCGATTAAGCAAGGGCACATCAGCATCGGGGGTATCGGGGGCTGGGCGATAAAGGTCGGTTTGGTACGCTGGCTGCACCAGATCGAGAAACGATTGGGCATCGTCCGCGAAGCGTGGTTCGCGCCCATCGGCAACGGCAAGCACACGTGGTGTAGTGGAAGCCACGCGTGCCTGCTCGAAGCGCAACGTTTTTTGCACCACGGTCTGCACCTGTTCGGGGGTACGAGCGGGAATGCGCCCCACTGCAATGTCGGGGATACCATCGTCGTCGATGTCGGCGAACGGAAGATCGGTAGCCGTTTCACCACCGTAGGTTGTCCAGATGAGGAAGGTTGGCACACGGTTCGCTTCGGGTGGGGTGATGTAACCACGCGGGTCGTACGTCGCATCACCAATCAGCAAGAGAAAACGTGGCGCAGGCGACCAGTTCTCGGCAGCATACTGCACGAATGCACGGATCGCATCCGGTTCGGGGAGACCATTGCCAAATTGGTCGTACACGGCATCGACAGGGATAGCTTGGGGTATCAACCCCTGTGAGCGCCGGTAGTCGAGAAGCGGTTGTGCAGCGTCGAGCAAGTCCTGGGGACCAATGGCGATGTAGTCAGCACCAGGTATCGCACGCAAGTCGGGTCGCAACGCCAGCGGTGCCATGCGTGTGGGGGGACGCGCGTTTTCGAGTGTTGTCAGGGCGTAGCGATGGCCGGCTTCGACACGGACGGTCAGTGTTCGTGCGGCATACTGGAAACCGTCGAGCCGAGATGGCGGTGTAGTGCTGAGATCGAGCACCAGCGGCGTCCCCTCAACTCCTTCAACGTGCACCACGCCCGTCGAAGGTGCCGTGAAGACGAGCGGCGAATCGCCCAGCACAAATCGGCGCGGATAGGTCAGCGTGATCGCGTTCAGATAGAGAATGTCGGCGATGACTTCCAGGTCGCCGGGAAGTTCCACACGGAGACTGTTTTCGCCGTCGCGCACCACCCCAGCCGGAATGGTGCCTTCTAGCGTGTAAGCCCCCTTGCCGTCCCATGTTGCTTCGGCCACCAGCGTGTCGTTGATGAAAACACGCACGTGGTGGTCAGGAGAAAGCGAGGGCGCGTCGGTCACAGCGTAGAACGTGATCTGCACCGTTCCCTCGGCATCCGGCGCAACAGCGTCAGCCTGGAACGTGGTTTCGAACGTGTTGGGGGCGGGCAAATATGCCCAGAACCAGTGTTCGCCTTCCCGAATTTCGGGTTCGTACAACCTATTTTCTTCCAACGTGATGGTCTGCTGGTAGAACGCCAAAGGGGCATCTGCTTGCTCAGGCGTTGCATCGTATATTGGGAAATCCAACGGTGCATCATCGAACGTGAGTCGATACACATTTTCGGCACTGTATAGACTTGTCGAAGGAGTGCCCCAAAAATAGAGCCGCCCGTTGTGGAGCAATGTAGGCATCTGCCCCTCTGGCCCATGGACGACAGCGGTTTGCTCGCCATCTGCCAAGGAGAGAGTGTACAGTCCTTCTTCGGCGACAAAAAGGTTTTGGGGCACTTGCGCCACACGGTCAGATGGGGGGCGAGACGTTTCGGAGACGACTGCACCCGATGACGAAATCGGTGTGGACGATGGCGCACGACACGCCCCGATGAGAAGGCCGAGCATCAAAAAATAGATAGCATATGCAAAACGAACTTTTGGCCGCATAGATGCCCCTCACTCATCTGGGTTGTCGATGGAACGAACCACATACCACCCAACCAATCCCACACCAAGTATGACACCGAGCAAGGACGCCAGGCCCAACATGCGCAAAATTGGTGCCCACGGCGAAGGCGTCAGCGACGGCGAAGTAGCAATACGCTGGTTTGGTGGTGTTTCTGCCTGCACAGGGGTGGGCGGCTTTTCAATCGCAGGCATGGCGATGATGGTCTCGCCCTTTTCGGCGATTGCCGTCACGACAAGCGTAGGTGTGGCATTAGGGGTGGCTTTCAGTTGCTCAGGCAGCGGAGTAGGCGATCGTGTGGGTGAAGCGTAGGGCGACGGCGTAGCTGTCATGCTCGCAGATGCCCCCATTGCACGCGACGTTGCAGTTGGCAATGGTGTACGGGTTGGTGTTGGGGTATGTGTCGGCGTACTGTCTGGTGGTGGCGTGTTGGTTTTGGTCGGCGTTGGCGTGCGCGTAGGCGTGGGCGTGCGTGTGGGCGTGGGCGTACGGGTTGGTGTTGGGGTATGCGTCGGCGTGCTTCCCGGCGACGGCGTGTTGGTTTTGGTGGGTGTTGGTGTGAACGTTGGTGTGCGCGTCGGGGTGCGCGTTGGTGCCGGCGTCGAAGTAGCTGTTGACGTGCGGGTTGGCGTCGGGGTCGGGGTGCGGGTTGGCGTTGGGGTCGTCGTGGGCGATGGCGTCGGTGTGATGGTAGGCGTATTGGTTGGTGTTGGCGTGCGCGTGGGGGTCGGCGAAGGAGTTGGTGTAGCGCCAGGGACGACAATGACTGGCGGCGAATGATAGGTGGATTGATTGGCTGCATTGATGTCTTCCAACCAGTAATAGTAGACAACACCCGGCTGGACGTTCGTATCTGTCCACGAATAATACGCCCCTGTCTGACCATCTCCTTGGGCAGGGATGAAAGGACTGATACGTGTACTCTCATCAGGAAAGGAAGCATCGAGCGTGCGATGGACGAAGAAGCCGACATTGTCGAATTCCGTCGCTGTTTCCCATTCAACGAGTACACTTGAGCCTTGATCGGTGGCGCGGAAGTACTGCAACGTGACTGCCGCACTTACTCGCACTATCAGAAGGCCACTCAAGAAGAGCCAAGCCACACTTGCCACGACCTGTATCCACCGCCTTGACACTTCGGTACTCCTTGTTATTCTACGTTGGTTCCACTGAGCGTAATGAGATTTTTATCGGCAAGGGTCTGCAAAAAGGCTAAGGTATCCTCTCGGGCACGCCCGGCCGACACATCGAATGTACGGACAACTGCTTCGACGATCTCCTGTACTGTATGTTTCCCATCGATGCAATGCCAAATGAACGCCCCTACATGATTGATGACCGTTACCTTGCCAGTACGCGCATGCACAATAACGACCTCACCATCGGCATCACGCGAGACAACCCCGTGAGCGACCATTGGAATACTCTGCAACGCCAGCATAGGTGGTCTTCTCCCCTTCGATACGTTGCTTTGTCAAAGGCGAAAGCCGTAGACGCACGCAATGACACACACACGCATGACTTTGTGGGCAAGCCATTGCACGGGCGAGAGACGCAGCAGTCGCTGGCATTGTAGTACAAAGTACCCCACTTGACCAAGCAACATATGCCCCCATTGTGCATATCGTCCTTGCCAATCGCGGTAACGTCCACAGCGCTCGTACCCAATCACTCGCCCAAGCAGACGCGGTGGCCGAGGGAATGTATCAGGCACCAGACTCGCATCCCCCTTGGTCAAAGGGATCTCGCCTTGCCAACCAAGAAGGCGATGCGTGAGCAACTCGTTGCCTATATCCAAGACCACGACATCCCCGACCCTCACGTGTGCAGAGGAAATTGGGGCGACATACACGTAATCGCCCACACGTAAAGTGGGACGCATACTCCCACTTACCACTCTCATGGCAACGGGGTGCCCCTGCTGCAAAGCGTCGGCCACCACATCGCCGAGATGCACGATGCGATCATTCATCGGACAATCAAGGGAGCAAAGGTCCGAAAGAGCGCCTTCGTCATGAAGGTTGCTTCGGCATATTTGGCCGTATCTCCCCGCGAGCGTGCCCGTACTATTGCCGTGTCGGATCTTGCAGTGATGGTAAGTGGTACCGTCACCTGCACCTGCACCGTCGCCACATCCGACGGTGCGAGCGTCATACTCACGGGGGTAACCGCTGTTGGCCATGCGCTACCGCTTACCGTCAGGTCGAATGTGTCGGTCAGTTGTCCGCTGTTGGTCAAAACCAAAGTGTATGTCACCGTCTTCCCCAACACGGTGGCTGCTGTTTGTGTTGCTGGTGCCATTTGCACATCGAACCCAGTGGGTAAACGCAAGGCGGGATCGCCATAGATCGTGAACGTATCAATCAAATCGTAGTTCCAACCACTGGCATAGAGGGCTAGTTTCCCCACGACCGAAGCTTGCCCGAGCGACCATTCGCCATCACGCCACATTGCATCGAACATCGCTTCTTGCATAACGGCGTGTCCAGTTGCTACGCCTAGCCCCGTTGGGGAGAAGGTTGCCACTGCTCCACCATTGGGATTTTGAATGAGCGTTTGCGCCAAGCTCATCCATCCTGGGTAGAAGTAATACCCATCCAAACAATCCATCGAGAAGACAATTGGTAGACGCGCTCCATTCTGTAATAGTCTTGCCGTTTCGACATCGAGCAGATACTCGCTCGCCCATCGGTGGATCGAGGCATGCCCAACATATGAGAGAATTTGCGTGCCGGTGTATGTCAGCGTACGCGTCAAATCGTTTATGAGAGGCGCACAACGCTTGTTCTCCGAACAGAGCCCCCTTGCAATGTACTCATCCAGATAAAAGCGATCGACCGCATAATACGGATGCGTGGTCGTGATACGCGCGATTGCATCCTCACTAAATGCCACGAAATTGCCTGCGTAATCGTTGTTGTCCGCAACGAAGGTAACCCGCTGCTGATAGGGTTGCCAGCCAGCTTGCTCATAGGCAATCGTTTTACTGACCACTGCCCAAGCCCCCACCGTGTCGGAAACGACAATACGCCCTATCAGCATATCGGGGAGAATATCGTTGCCCACGATCGTGACGTGCCGATTGGCGCTATCCACTTCGCCCTGCCAGGGGTCGGTCCAGGTCATGTTGGGGGGCAAGAAATTGGGCGGATTTGGGTACGCATCGAAGCCTTGCCCATTCCAATGGCCATACCCAAAGAGCACGACGTAGGTGGGGGGCGGAGCCTGCCAATTGGCATAGGCATAGGCGAGAAAGTTCGTAATCGCATCAGGCCCCCAACGCCCATAGTTGAATTCGTTGTACAAGTCTTCGACATCCACAACCATGGTGCGCAGCCCCTGTGAGGCACGATAATCCGCCAAGGCGCGTGCTTGCGTCAAAAATGCCCGATGCGTGATGACAAGGTAATCTGCTCCGAGCGTGGAGCTCTTCAAATCCGGTGGTTCGTAGTAGGTGATGCGGAGCGGCTCTTTGAACCCAGTAGGGCCGACGGCCGCAAAACGTTGGGTTGGGCCATGCGTGCGCTCGAAAGCCACCTGATAGCCATTGGGCGTCGGCATCTGCACGGTATCGACCAACAAAATGGGAGTTGCTGGCACAGTCACATCGAAAACGCGGATATCACTTCCCGAAAACCCATCGACGCGATATTCCCACGTACCAACACCATTCCCGTTGAAGAACAGAGTATCATTCTTTGCCATCAGTGCTTGCCGATAGGTCAAGACGATCGTGTCAAAGTAAATCGTATCGGCACCCGATGCCAATTGCGTGAAGACGGCCTGCACACTGTTGACGCCATCGGTGAGTACACGTCCTGGGATGAGTCCCTTCGCCGTCCCCCGATTACGGAACCGCCACGTCGTGCTGATGGGATTACTGTCACCTATTGTGTACACTGCACGGCGGTGTCCTACTGTCGCATAGCCAACAGCCGAGGCTTCCAAGGTCGCCGAAAACGGCTCATTCGCCACCGCGTGTAGTGTCAAGGGATAGGTCCGTGTCACCACCGGAGCACTATACGTGTTGATGTAGACTTTCTCGGCGAAGAAGGTTTCCTGCGGAGTGGTATAGCCACCATCGGCGAAATGCCAGGCCCAATACACATTGGGGGCATCGTACGTCGCCGTGGTTTCATGGCTGACCACCACAGTTGCCGAGCCAGAGGGGGTGGCTGTGCTGGTTGTCATGCGCAAGCCGGGTGTCTCTCCGACGAGCAGCCAGTACACGTTGGTGGACGTGTAATGTTCCTGATTGGTGATATCGCCGACATAGCGTTTGCCGTAGAAGAGCACAGCATCGCCAGGATCGAACGAGCCGTCTGCTTCGCCTTCAACCAGAATGGCGATATCCTGGTCTTCATGCACCATACGGAAGGTGCGGGGATCAACGTCCGCAGGGTTGAACCCCGCAGCCACCAAATCATCGTAGGAGATGCGGTAGATACCATCCTCGTTGACTTCGATCTTGTAACGCGGCCCCAACGACGAGGTCACTTGTCCCGTGGCAATAACAGGGCCCTGGGTGGTACGCCAGGCGCGTGCTTGCTCGTAGTTGAGCAAACTGGCTGCCAGCACTGTATCGAAGGCATCTGGGGTGGCTGATGAGGTGGCGGGAGAAGCAGGGGGCGCCCCTTCGAAACGAAGTTCCACTTCGATCGACCGATACCAGCGTAAGGCGTTCGCACGCGCATCGTACTGCACCGGTGCAATCGTCAGACGAACGACACGCTGGTCACGCAGCCATGCCTCATCACCAAGGCTGACGGGGGTCTCTGGCCAAAGTGGTTGCGCTGCCATGAGCGAAGCGTCAAGCCGTCCACGTTCCAAACGCCCCGGTGCAAAGTCGGCCGATTGCGGCACTGGTTCGAGCGAGGGCAAGGGTGGGGCTTCGAGGGGAATGGTCTCGACATCGGCCTGTCGCACGATGAGTGAAACGTCCCCGGAAGGTGGCAACCCGACCAGATAGGAGAGGGCAGGTAAAGCAAGCGCTCCTGGCTGATGGACAACATCCACACCAGGCACCGTGACAGCAGTAAAAGCGGTGTTGCCCTCATACTGGATTTGCAACTGTGGTGCAGGCATTCGCACTCGCGCCACCAGGTGTGTCGCGTCAGGGGTTTCCACGAAGAGTTCTGGGCGTGTTGGCGTCTGATGGAATGCCATCACCGGGCGCAACAGGAGCGGCATAAACAATGCCACCATCAGCAGGAGTAGGACACACACAACCAACGGCAAACGTGCACGCATAAGCCCCTCACATCTCACATCTTCATGTCGCTTTCTGAATGAGACACGCCACCAGGAAGAAAAAGAAATGCTTCAGGAGGTCCTGAAGCATTTGGCCGTATGGAAAAGTGTCGTCGTTATTCGCCCAACCCAAATGGATCGAGTAAATCATCCGTAGGCTTGTCGACCGGTGATCCAGCACGTGTAGTCAGTTCGAGTTCTTCGACAATTTGCGGGGGCTGGTAGGGGCGACGTTCTTGTTGGTTCGAGTCACGGCGTGGCATAAACTCCTCCTTCGGCATAAAAAGGCTTGACTCAATAAAGACATTTTTAGGATACAGGAAGAAGAGAGAAATGTCAAGGACTTTTGGGAAACCAAGCGAGATATTCATCGAAAAATAGGACTTTTGTTTGCGTTCCAGATGCCTCTTTCAGGGACATTTCTCTTGGTTTTGCTGTTGGAAACGCTCACGTGCTTCTTCCACATAGTCCAAGCTTTGGTGCCGGAAGTAGGTGTTGTACAACTCAGCGTAATGTCCACTTCGTGCCAGCAGCGTTTCATGGTTGCCTTCTTCGATGATACGCCCTTTCTGCAACACAATGATGCGGTCGGCGGCTTTGACCGTTGAAAGGCGATGAGCAATCACGATTGCTGTGGTACGTGCCAACACGAGATCCAACGCTTGCTGGATTTGCCACTCGGTAAAGGGATCGATACTGGCGGTGGCTTCGTCGAGAATGAAGATGGCAGGGCGCTGAATCAAAACGCGCATGAGCGCAACCAGCTGGCGCTGCCCCATCGAGAGGCGGCTGCCGCGCTCCCCGACTTCGGTGTGCAGGCCATTTGGCAATGTTTCCAGCCATTCACCACTGCCAATGCGGGACGCCATGTCCAGAATTTCTTTATCTGTGGCATCAGGGCGGGCATATCGAATGTTGTCCGCCACTGTACCGCTGAATAGAAACGGTACTTGCGAAACAATCCCCAACTGGCGACGGTAGGCTTGCAGGTCGAACGTGCGAATATCCATGCCGTCGATGAGGATACGCCCTTCCTGGAACTCGTAAAAACGTGCCACCAATTTGGCGATTGAAGATTTGCCCGCCCCTGTGTGCCCCACCAAGGCAACCGTTTCGCCAGGGCGAATGTGCAGGTTGAAATGTTCCAACACGGTCTCCTTTTCGGAATAGCGGAAGGTCACATCTTCCAGACGGATATCACCTTCGAGGGGCGGTACGGGACGATTGTCTATCTGAATGACGGCTGGTTCGGCTTCGATTAGCGAGAAGATGCGTTCTGCCGCTGAAAGCCCTGCCTGCACCTGCGCCGCAAATGCCGAAATGTTCATCACTGGAAACCAGAAATAATCCAGGCTGGTGATGAAAAGATACCACGCCCCCGCCGTAATGATTCCCGCGGCAACCGACATCCCCCCCGTGTACACAAGCAATGCTGTGCCAACGCCCCCCAACGCATTCATCACAGGAAAGACCGACGCCAGCACAAACCCACGCTTGACGTTGACACGATACGATTGCTGGTTGGCCTGGTCGAATTCCTCGTAAATAGCACGTTCCTGGCGGAAGTTTTTGGCAACCGCGATGCCGCTGATTGTCTCCTTGATGGTCGCATTGACGTTGGCAATCGCCCGCATGCCCGAGCGCGTCACCCGCCGCGCTAGTCCCCGCAACCCCGTCGAGACTAGGAAGAGCACTGGCATGAACCCGAACAAAACGAGCGCCAGCCGCCAGTTGATGAACACCAGCACCGTGCCAAGAATGAGCGCCTGCAACACCTGCGCCAGCACGTCGGTGATGAGTACAGCCACTTCGCCAAAATCCTTGCTATCGGACGTGATACGCGACACCACACGCCCCGTCGAATAGTGGTCGTAGAACGAGAGATCGTGGTTGAGGACAGCACGCATGGCATCGGTTCGCAGTTGCAACACGGCGTCCCCCACCACCTGCGTGACCAGGCGGCGGCGTGCCCAGTTGACGCCCCAGCTGAACACCCCCGCCAGGGTGACAGCCGCCCCCAACATCAGCACCAGCGGCGACGTATTCCCCCCTTCCAACACGCGAATTCCACGCGAGATGAGGAGAGGCACGGCGGCGCTCACAAGCGAGAGCAATGCCACCAACAGGGCAACAGTTACCACCTTGCGCAGGTGCGGTGCAAGGTAGCGGCGGATACCCGCAAACAGTTCACGGTCGCTGTATTGCCGATCGTAGGCTTCGATATCAAGGCTGGCGAAGAATCCCATACATCCCTCGAATAGTCCGAACGTTTTGGTTGTGAGCGTTAGAGATCACGCGCAAAAATACGCCGATATGCTTCCGAGGTGCGCAGCAATTCTTCATGCGTGCCAATGGCGCTGATTTCCCCCTTGCGCAGCACCACGATCAAATCCGCCCACCGAATTTGTGAAAGACGGTGTGTGATGAGAATGGTCGTGCGTCCCTGAGAAGCCGCGTAAATCGCGCGTTGGATTTTGTCTTCCGTAGCGCTGTCAATCGCGCTGGTCGAATCGTCCAGAATGAGGATGGCAGGATTGGTCAGAAAAGCCCGCGCCAACGCCAGTCGTTGCCGCTGCCCCCCTGACAACGTGACACCCCGCTCACCAATGACTGTGTCGTAGCCATCCTTGAATTGCATGATGAAGTCATGTGCCTGGGCGGCTTTGGCCGCAGCAACAATCTCCTCCATCGTCGCATCTGGTTTTCCGAAAGCAATGTTCTCACGAATGGTTCGCGAGAAAAGGAAGATATCCTGCTCGATCATCGAAATCTGGCTACGCAAGGCTTCCAAATTCCAATCACGCACGTCGATACCGTCCACCAGCACTTCACCGCGCGTGGCATCGTAAATGCGGTTGATGAGCTTGACCAGCGTGGTTTTGCCCGCCCCCGTTTGCCCCACAATGGCCACCGTCTGCCCAGGCTTGACATGGAAGGTGATATCGCGCAGCACTGGCGCCTGGTTTTCATCATACTGAAACCAGACATGACGGAATTCAACTTCGCCACGCATAGGTGCAGCGTAGCCACGGCGGTTTTCATCCAGATTGGTCTCGCGGGTGATCAGTTCGAGAATACGCCGCGCGGCTGAGTAGCCCGTCGAGGCTTGCGAATAGGCAAACAGCGACACAAACGTGGGAAACCCAAACAAGTTCAACAACCCCACATAGGCCACGATATCGCCAATCGCCAATACCCCTGTACGATAGAGCCAGACGGCATGAAAGAACCCCAAGCCTTGGGTAACCCCCAGCAACAATAGCGGTGTAAATCGCGCTTCGATTTCCCCCTGGCGCACATACGCATCGCGGAAGCGGCGCGCCAGCACTTCCAAGCGCGACAATTCGGCCTCTTCCTGCGCCGTCCCTTTCACCGTCTCGATCCCATCCAATGCTTCGGCCAATCGCGCATTGAGTGCGCCAAACGCCTCGCGCACTTCGGTCGTCACGGGCTGCAACTGGCGCAGATAGCGAACCACCGCCACAAAGTAGGCCACGATGAACCCCAGCGGCACCAGCACCAGGCTAGGATGATAACGCGGTGCGACCAGCAATGGCATGAAAAGAAAGTTCGCCGAGCCGAGGATGAGATTGAAGCCAGGGTTGAACATCAGGTTGATTTCACGCACATCATTCGTGGCACGCGCCATTGTGTCGCCCACGGGCTGCAAATTGTGGAACGTCATGCTCTTGCCCAGCAGGCTGACATACAACTCGTTGCGAATATCGCGTTCCAGGCGCTGGCCAATCAATTCCGCGCCAAAGTTGCGCCCCAGCTGCAAAATAGCACGAAGGCCTTGCGTACCGACGAGCAACACCCCGGTTTGCACTAACAGCGCCTTGGGGTCTGCGCCACTCAAAATGCCATCGAAGGCACGCCCCACCAGTACAGGCACAGCCGCCGCTAGGGCAGCATTGCCAAATGCGCCAATGACCGCCATCAAAATGAACAACCAATGGCGGCGCGCATGCGAAAAAAGCCACCGCGCGGGAGACCGTTTGTCGGTTTCGTATGGCGTGGGAATGTTGAACTCGGAAGCGCTGGAAAGCATCGTTGTTGTCATTCGTCATCCTCATACGCTCGTCTGCTGATCCCAACCGGCAATGTTAGCATGGCGAACTGTTTAGGCAAATTGGCAACGCCTCGATGCCTCTTGCAAGACATCCAGCGACAACGCCGCCGTATCGGGCACCACAACATGTGCCGCTCCCACACGTTCCACAGGCCCCACACCCACCACACCAAACCCGCCACGCAGCGCCGCTTCCACACCAGCGTGCGCATCTTCCACCACCACACATCCCGTCGGCAGCACAGCCAACGCATCGGCAATCGCCAAAAACAAATCGGGCGCAGGTTTCGCGCGCGCAACCGTGTTGCCATCACCCACAAAGGCAAAGCGTTCCAAAATCCCCAATTGTGCCAGAACACGCCGCGCATTTCGGCTCGCACTCCCCACCGCATAGGGGATTCCCGCCGCATCGAGCGCGTCCAACAATGCAGGAATGCCTGGCAACAGCGCTTCCGGCGTCAACGTGGCAAGATACTCGTGGTAATAGGCGTTCTTACGCACCAGCATGGCTTCGAAAGTTGCCTCGTCTACCTGGCGGTCGCCCAAAATCAACCGCAATGAATCAGCCCGCCGACGCCCACGCAACTGTTCATTCATCGCCCTGTCGAACGGAATGCCCGCTTCATCGCACAACCGCTTCCACGAAAGGTAATGCCCTTCGGCCGTATCGGTCAGCACACCGTCCAAATCGAAAATCACAGCTTGCATGCTCATCATGCCACCTCGCTTCTGGTTGTGTCCTGCCGATTGTACCACGTTACCAGCAGTTGAGATATTGGAAATTCAACACAAGTTAGGGGAACCTTTTGTCAGACGTTCCCGAAAACAGTATAATGCCACAACAGCCACAAGCCCGATGAACAAAACGGGGTACGGATTGTGGATAACGGAAAGCGAAAAGCGCTCGAAAGCACGCTCGAACAACTGAAAAAGCGCTTCGGCGACGGTACGATCATGAAACTGGGTGAAGCGCCCGACCTGCATGTGGAAGCCATCCCCACCGGCTCGATTGCCCTCGACATGGCCCTGGGGATTGGCGGCGTTCCACGTGGGCGTATCACCGAGATCTATGGCCCGGAATCGAGTGGGAAGACCACACTCTGCCAGCACATCATCGCCGAAGCGCAAAAAATGGGGGGGGTGGCAGCCTTCATCGATGTCGAACATGCGCTCGACCCAGCGTATGCTGCACGCTGTGGCGTCGATGTCGAAAACCTCTATATCTCGCAACCTGACACTGGCGAGCAAGCCCTCGAAATCACGGAAGCGCTGGTACGTAGTGGCGCCGTGGATGTCATCGTGATCGACTCGGTGGCAGCGCTGGTACCACGCGCCGAAATCGAAGGTGATATGGGCGATAGCCATGTGGGGCTGCAAGCGCGCTTGATGAGCCAGGCGTTACGCAAGCTGGCTGGCGCGATCAAGAAATCGAATACCGCCGTCATCTTCACCAACCAGATTCGGATGAAAATCGGCGTGCTCTTCGGCAACCCCGAAACGACGACAGGGGGCAATGCACTCAAATTCTACGCCTCGGTGCGCATGGACATTCGCCGCAAGGAAGTCATCAAACAAGGTGGCGACATTATTGGCAACCGCGTGCTCGTCAAGGTGAAGAAAAACAAAGTCGCGCCCCCCTTCCGCGAAGCCACCTTCGACATCATGTACAACGAGGGGATCAGCCGCGAAGGCGACGTGCTGGACGTCGCAACCAATATGAACATCGTCACCAAACGGGGCGCGTATTACAGCTATGGGGATATCCGCCTAGGGCAGGGACGTGAAAATGCGCGCCAATTCCTGCGCGAACACCCCGATATGCTGGCCGAGCTCGATCGCCGTATTCGCGAACAGGCCGGGTTGCCGCTCCCACCCGATTCAGCAGCTGACTAATCGCTTTCCGTTGCCTGCAATCCCATAGAAATGACCCCACGTTCATCGGCCGTGGCTGCATAGTCACGGCTTTTGTCGTTTTCAGGAAGGTGTATGCCGAAAATCACACGGTTGGAACGCCAAAAACTCAACAAAGAGCGCGTCAACGTCTATCTAGACGGTGAATTTGCGTTCGGGCTGGCACTCGTCGAAGCCGCCCGCCTGCGTGTTGGGCAGGAATTGTCCGATTCGGAAATTCAAGCCTTGAAACGACGCGACACCTACCACAAAGCGTTCGACCGTGTCTTGCGCCTGCTCGGGCGCCGTGCCCGCACAGCGCATGAAATCCGCGACTACCTGCGGAAGCATGGGTATGCCGAAACAATCATCGAGCAGGTTGTCCACCGTCTGCACGACCTGAACCTGCTCGATGATGCGGCATTCGCCCGCGAATGGATCGAAAACCGAAGTCGCCATCGCCCACGTGGGCGACAGGCGCTCATCAGTGAACTGCGCCGCAAGGGCGTGGCACAAGAGACCATCGAAGCAGCGCTCGAAAACGCCAATCTCGACGAAGAACAACTCGCTATCGAAGCCGCCGAGCGCTACGTGCAGCGCCTTGGCACAGTTGACGAGTACGCCACGTTTGCACGCAAACTTGGAGCGTACCTGGCACGACGTGGCTTTTCATGGCATGCGGTACGTCATGCCGTAGACCATTACTGGCAGCAACGCTTGCACAACGACGTGCACCCGAACTTTGACAACGAAGAGTGGAACACGGAGGAGTAAACGTTATGGAAGGCGTCATACTCATCGGAGCCGCAATCCTTGCCGCCATTGTTGGTGCGGCCATCGGCGCATGGCTCGGCTACCGTGGTGGGCAGGAGCGCGCGGTCAAGGAGACCGAAAAGCAAGTTCAATCCATGCTGGCCGAAGCAGAACAACAAGCCCGCACTCTGGTGCAAGAAGCCAAAGCCGAAGCGCAAGAACTACGGCTGCAAGCCAAGGATGAGATCGTCCGTCTGCGCGACGAAGCCGAACGCGAATTCAAGCAGCAGCGGCGTGAACTGCAACGCTTCGAGCAAGAATTGCAGCAACGACGCGAAAAACTCGATCGACGACAAGAACAACTGGACAACCGGGCTCGTAACCTCGACCGCCGCGAACAGGCGCTAGAAAAACGCGAGGCAGAAATCGAAGCCCTGGTGGCTGAACAACAAGCCGCCCTGGAACGTGTGGCGGAACTCTCGCGCGAAGAAGCCCGTCAGCTGCTTTTGCAACAAGTGGAAGCCGAAGCGCGGCAAGATATGGCACGCATCCTGCGCGAACGTGAAGCCGAAGCCCGCGAGATCGCTGAAAAGAAAGCGCGTGCCATCATCGTCACCGCCATCCAGCGCATGGCCACCGATGTCACCAACGACGTCGTGGTTTCCACCGTGGCGCTCCCCGATGACAGCATGAAAGGGCGCATCATCGGGCGTGGGGGGCGCAACATTCGCGCCATCGAAAATGCCACAGGGGTCGACTTGGTGGTGGATGACACGCCCGAAGCCATCACCATCAGTAGCTTCGACCCCGTGCGGCGTGAAATTGCCCGTATCGCCTTGGAACGTCTGATTGCCGATGGACGTATCCACCCCGCACGGATCGAGAAGGTAGTGGAAGAAGCACGTGCCGAAGTGGAGCAAATCATCCGCGAAGCAGGTGAACAAGCCGCCTACGAAGTTGGTGTGAGTGGCCTGCATCCTGAATTGATTCGCCTGTTGGGGCAACTCAAATTCCGCACCAGCTATGGGCAGAACCAGTGGGTACACGCCATCGAAGCGGCACGACTGGCCACTCTGTTGGCGCACGAACTCGGCGCGAATGTCGAATGGGCCAAGAAAGGTGCCCTGCTGCACGACATTGGGAAAGCCGTAACCCACGAAGTGGAAGGGCCGCACGCCCTCATTGGCGCCGAAATTGCCAAGCGGTGCGGGATGCACCCCGTCGTCGTCAACGCCATCGCCAGCCACCACCACGAGGTGGAGCAGGAAACCATCGAAGCCGTCATCGTCGAAGTCGCCGACGCCATCAGCGGGGCACGCATGGGGGCACGCCGCGAATCGCTGGAACAGTACATCAAGCGCATCAAAGCGCTGGAAGACGTAGCCAAAAGTTTCGACGGCGTGCAAGAAGCCTATGCCATTCAGGCAGGACGTGAAATTCGTGTTATCGTGCGCCCAGACGACGTAGACGACCTGACGGCCATCCGTCTGAGCAAGGATATTGCCCGCAATATCGAGGAAAGCATGGAATATCCAGGACAAATCAAGGTGACGGTCATCCGCGAAACACGTGCGGTGGATTACGCCAAATAAGCCACCACGCCAAACGAAACGGGGCGACCGCTTTGGTCGCCCCGTTTTGCATTCCCACCATTTAGTGCGACGCCTCGGCGGCTTCTTTCTGCGCCTCGGCAATCACCTGTTGCGCCACATAATCCGGCACAATTTCGTAGTGGTCGGGCTCCATGGTGTAGAAACCACGCCCTTGCGTCATCGAACGCAGGTCAATCGCATAGCGCATCATCTCCGCCAGCGGCACCTGCGCCTTGATGATGGTCTTCCCACGTTCCTGCTCCATCCCCATGATACGGGCGCGGCGTGTATTCAAATCGCTCATCACATCACCGGTGTACTGGTCGGGCACGATGATGGTGACATTGTAAATTGGTTCCAACAACGCCGGTTTGGCATTCTTGAATGCCAGTTTGAAGCACTCACGCCCGGCAATCTGGAACGCAATATCCTTGGAGTCCACCGGGTGTTCTTTCCCATCGTACACCACAGCCTTCACGTCCACGATGGGATAGCCCGCCAACACCCCCTGCTCCATCACCGAACGAATCCCCTTCTCGATGGATGGCAGGAAGACACTGGAAATTGCACCACCAAAAATTTCGCTGGCAAACTCGAATTCCTGGCCACGCGGCAGCGGCTCGACACGCATATGCACCTCGGCGAACTGCCCCGCGCCACCCGTCTGCTTCTTGTGGCGGTACTGCGCGGTGGCAGTTGTCGTAATGGTTTCCTTGTAGGGTACTTTGGGAGCGCCCATCTCCACATGCACACCAAACTTCTGTTCAAGCCGCGCACGCGCCACATCGAGGTGGACGTCACCCAGCCCCCCCATCACCGTCTGCTTGGTATCGGTACGGCGCTCCCAGCGCAGCGTGGGGTCTTCTTCCGTCAGGCGGGTGAGCGCCTGGTTGAGCTTGTCCACGTCCGCCTGCGATTTGGGGTAAACCGCCACAAAGTAAACCGGGCGCGGGAACTTGATCGGTTCGACTTCGAGGGGCATCGAACGGTCGCAGAGCAGATCACCCGTCAGCGTTTCACCCAACTTGGCGACCGAGCCAATATCGCCCGCTGACAATTCTTTGACTTCGATCTGCTCTTTGCCACGTTGCACGTAAATGTGACCAATTCGTTCTTCGGTATTCGTGCGCGGATTGTAGAGGCGCGAATCGGCTTCGAGAGTACCGCTGAGCACACGGAAGAACGAAATTTTCCCAACGTAGGGGTCGGAAAGCGTCTTGAAGATGAAGACAGCCAATGGCCCGTTGGGGTCGGCGCTCAGCAAGACCTCTTCGCCCGTTTCCTTGTTGACTGCTTTTTCGGGCGGTGCTTCGACGGGCGACGGCAACAGGTTGACGATGGCTTCCATCAAACGTTCGACACCCAATGCGTTCACACTCGCGCCAAACAGCACGGGGACAATCGAACCATTTTGCACCCCCGCTTTCAGCCCACGCGCAATCTCTTCCGGCGTCAGTTCTTCCCCGTCGAGGTACTTCATAATCAGCTCATCATCCGCTTCGGCGGCAGCTTCCATCAGGTTGAATTGCGCTTCCTCGACGGCGCTTTGCAGTTCGGCGGGAATATCGCGCACATCGCCCTTGCCGTAGTAGGCTTTCCCTGTGGTCAAATCCACCACACCGTCGAAAGTGTTGCCCTGACCGATAGGAACCTGAATGGGAATGAAACGCGCATCGAAGGTATCACGCAACTGTTGAAGGGTACGCTCCCAACGCGCTGTATCGCGGTCCATTTTGTTCACATAGACCAGACGTGGCAACGAACGGTCGTTGCAATACTGCCACATCAACTCTGTTCCCACTTCGGGGCCCGACGACGCATCCACCACCACAACAGCGGCATCGGCCACACGCAATGCACTCATCGCATCCCCTGCAAAATCCAGGAAACCGGGTGTGTCCAGCACGTTCAGCTTGTAGTCGCGGTATTCGACAGGGATCACAGAGGTATTGATGGAAATCTGGCGGGCACGTTCTTCGGGGTCGAAATCGGAGACGGTGTTGCCTTCTTCGGTGCGCCCCATACGGGTCAGCGCTCCCGTCAGGAAGAGCATCGCCTCAGCCGTCGTGGATTTGCCTGCGCCAACGTGCGACACAAACGCGACGTTGCGCAGGCGTTCTGGAGCGTACTTCTTCATGCCTTCCTCCTATCCGCTATGAAGTTTCTTGTGAATGCCTTCATTGGCATTCGTCAATCCCCAAACGTCGAACGGCGGAAGTCGAACTGGCTGGCGCGTATTCTAGCATACGCAAAACGGTTCGGCAACGTGCGCCAGCACGATTTTTATCGAAGAAGACACCATTTGCATATGACGTTCATCACACATTGCCATATGCGTCTGTTTTGGGTTTCACTTGTCCCTCCACTACAATAGAGAAGAGCACCCACGAGATGAGCAAGGAGACACACATGCGCGTACGGCATCAGCCCCGCGAAGGCTGGCTCAGCATTGGGTTGTTGTTGGCCTTACTTCTGATCGCGGCGCGTGCGTTGCAAGCCGCACGGTGGAGCGCCGACCTAGATTTGCTGACACCGACTGTGCTGTTCGCCTTTGTGGTTAGCCTTCTGCTGGCGAAAAGCCGCTTGCCGGGCATCTTCGCTCTGCCGGTCGTCTTTCTCGCCGGTGCAGGTGTCATCACCCGCCTGGCATTTCGTTTCGTGCCGACCGACTCGTTGACCTCTACCGAAAAAGCCCTGCTGATTTGGGAGCGTGTCCAACGTTGGGCAGAAACGGTTATGGTCAGCGGGCGCCCTGGCACCGATACCACCATTTTCGTCATGGCGCTGATGGTCATTCTCTGGCTGGTCACGTTCGTAGCATGTTGGTCGTTTTACCGTCAACGTAGCCCTTGGGGTGTGTTGCTCCCATCAGGCGCGGTCGTGCTCATCAATGCCTACTACGGACCCGACGGGCTGACGCTCTATCTCGTGGTTTTCCTGCTGCTGGCCTATCTGTTCTTCGTGCGCCACCACCTGCTGGAACGTGAACAGGAATGGCAGCGCCGTCGCATTCAATACAGGCCCGACGTTGTATTCGATTTTTTACGCGATGGTGCGGTGTTTGCCATGGTGATGCTGTCGCTGGCGTGGTTTGGGCCGGGCGTGGTGCAAAGTGAAACGATGAACCCCGTACTGGCGCGGTTGACACGCCCCTGGCTGGCAGCACAAGAAACGTGGAACCGTATGTTCGCCACGCTCAACTACCGCGGCAATGCCCGCACCAGTGGGTGGTTTGGGCAGGAAATGACGTTCCGTGGACCACTCAACCGCACGAATGAGCTCATCATGTATGTGCAGGCCGAGCGTGGGCGCTACTGGCGTGCCACGGTCTACGACACCTACACAGGGCTGGGGTGGGACGCCTCGATGCCTCGCACGATTGATCTGGCAGGTGAAACCCCACGCATCCCGCTGACGGCTGACGCGCAAGGGCGTATCGCTACCGATATCGCGGTGGAACTGATCCGCCCAGCGGGACGCCTCCTCTTCCTGCCGCAACAGCCGGTGCAGGTTTCGCTCCCGGCACGTGCCGTGGTGGCTGGCCCAACTGCCGTAGGAGCAGAAACCATCGAAGACGTTCCACCAACGGGGCTGACACAGCTCTTTGCCAAATCGCCGCTCGTAACAGGCGACACCTACACGGCCGTGGCTGCCATTCCCGACCCTGACGAACAGAGTTTGCGGCAAGCGGGTACAGACTACCCACCTGAGATTGCGGAGCATTACACCCGTCTTCCACCCACCGTGCCCCCCGAAGTGGCGCAACTAGCTCGTGAATTGACCGAGGGACTCGACACGCCCTACGACAAAGCCAAGGCCATTGAGCGCTACCTGCGCACGATTCCCTACGATGAGACCATTCCAGCACCACCGCCGGGTGAGGATGGCGTTTATTACTTCCTGTTCGACATTCGCGCCGGCTATTGCGATTACTACGCCTCGGCCATGGCGGTCATGTTGCGCACGCTGGGCATTCCGGCACGTATTGCGCAAGGGTATTCCCAGGGGCGGCTCATCAACCCCGACGCGAATGTGTACGAAGTGCGTGGGACCAACGCACACACGTGGGTAGAAGTCTATTTCCCCGGTTTCGGTTGGATTGAGTTCGAACCCACTGCCGCCGAGCCAGCCCTCAACCGACCGCCGCGTCCGCCAGAGATGAACGAACCCGAGACAACGCTAGGGCAAAACGGTGAATCGCAATCACCCGACGACCTTCGAAACCAGCTCGACCGCCTGCGCGATATCGAAGGCCAGATTGCCGATGAACAAGGTGGTCGCGACCCCTTTGCGACGTTGCGCCGCACGCCAGATTGGCGCACGCTCGCTGTACCGGTTGCCACGGCAGGCGGGCTGGCATTGGTGCTACTGGCAGGCTACCGGGTGCTCACACAACGCTGGCGAACGTTGCCTGTGGTGGAACAGGCATACGACCAGTTGGTCTTGCTGGGGCGTTTGTTGCGGCTGCCCCCCCAGGCATGGCAAACACCGCGCGAATATGTACGCACGCTTGGCGAGCGTATTCCCACGACGCGCGAACCGTTGACACGACTGGGAGACTACCTGAACAAAGCGCGCTTTGCACCATACGAATACACCAGCCAAGACGAAGAAGAGGCGCTGGCCGTCTGGCGCGAAGCACGTGAGCGGCTTATTGCCTGGCTGCTACGGCGAAGGTAAAGGCAAGGACCCTCCTCCTTCACCTTCACCCAAACCACCCACGCAGACGGTCGAGGAACGAATCACTGTTGCCACCTTTTTGTAGACGGCGAAGCGTGCGCATCGCCTGCCCCACCTTCAACCGGTCTGCCTGGGCACGATTGAGGCGTTGGGCTGTTTCGAGTGCTTCCAACGCCTCATCATAACGCCGCAAACGCGCCAGAAGACGCCCCCGGTTGTAGTGCGCGCCAAAATGTTCGGGGTCGAACTGCAATACGGTGTCGAAGTCATCCAGTGCCAAACGAAACTTCCCCATAATGACACGTGTCACACCACGGTGAAAATGGCGCTCGGCGTTTGCTTCCAATGCAATGGCCTCGCCGAACGAGATTTCTGCCTGGTGAAAAATCAACTTCTGAAATTGCGCCATCCCCAGCACATGCCACTGTTCCGCCGACGGCGTTTCATGCGCCCAATGCTCCACCTCTTCCAACGGGGGGAGCTGGCGGTCGAAAATGTCGTGATACAGTTTCATCTTCAACATACGCCCCTCCTATGTGAGAAAAACGGGGGGCAGGTGCGCCCCCCGTTGGGTCGATTGCGCTTGCTCGCATGGCTTACGGGTAGATCCCCCGCATGGCCGTGGCTTCGGCCACACGGTTGATGGCCAGCACCGTTGCCGCCACACGCAAGTCCACCCCTTTGGCCTCCGCCATCGCCCAGACATCATCGAACGCCCGTACCATGATGCGTTCCAGCCGCTTCAACACTTCTTCTTCATCCCAGAAGAAGGATTGCAGCCCTTGTACCCACTCGAAGTACGAAACGGTCACACCGCCCGCGTTGCAGAGGATGTCGGGAACCACCAAAACGCCCCGCTCACGTAAAATCTCGTCAGCACGTGGCGTTGTGGGACCATTCGCCCCTTCGGAAACAATCTTGGCCTTGATCTCGTGCGCATTTTCCGACGTAATCTGGTTTTCAAGCGCGGCTGGAATGAGAACTTCGCATTCCAGCGTCAGTAATTCGTCGTTGGTAATCACATCCCCGTCAGGCCAGGTGGTGACGTTGCGCGTTTCGAGGACATGCCGAATAAGAGCGGGAATATCCAACCCCTTGGGGTTGTAAATGCCGCCATGCACATCACTCACGGCAATCACTTTCGCGCCCTGCTCATGCATAGCAAGTGCGGCGTTCGAGCCCACATTCCCGAAGCCCTGCACCACCACACGCGCCCCCTCGATGGGGATGCCAACGCGGCGCATGGCTTCACGCGTCACGTACATCACACCGACCCCTGTTGCCTGATTGCGCCCCAGCGAGCCGCCAATGGTGAGTGGTTTCCCCGTCACCACTGCCGGCACCGAGTGGCCATGCAAGATCGAGTAGGTATCCATGAGCCAGGCCATGACCTGCGCATTCGTCCCTACATCGGGCGCCGGAATGTCGGAATCGGGGCCAATCAACATGGTGATTTCGGTGGTGTAGCGGCGCGTCAGGTTCTCCAATTCACGCTGGGAAAGCTGGTAGGGATCGACCACAATGCCACCTTTGGCGCCACCATACGGAATGTTGACAACGGCACACTTCCAGGTCATCCACATCGCTAGGGCACGCACCTCATCCAACGTCACGTCCTGATGATAGCGGATGCCCCCCTTCGTGGGCCCACGTACCGTGTTATGGTGGACACGATAGCCGGTGATGATGCGCACAGACCCATCGTCCATACGCACAGGAAAATTGACGGTCAATTCACGTTTGGGGTACCGCAGAAACTCTGCGATGCTGGCAGGTACATCAAGATGATGCAACGCCTTGTCGAACTGCTCTTGTGCAACATGCCATGGATTCCGTTTCGAACTCACAAAACCTCCTCCTTGAGGTCAATATGGAATACAGCGCATCGATGCGCTCCAGGCGGCTAGCATACTCCTGAGTTTCTTTTGAAGCAAGTGGCATGCAGCACCTATCGCCAAACATGCTTGCAGCCCCTCTGCCAGCATGGTATCATCACACACACAATCCAGCCAGACAATATGACCTCACGAGGATAGAACCATGGACGAACAAACCCTGCACATACTCATCGAACAAACGACCCAACGCCTGCTTGAAAACGCCGAACGAACCGGTCTGGCGCTCCCCGGCACTCCACGATACCAGCACATATCGCCCAACATGGCGACACTGCGTGAGACAATTGCCGCTTACATCGACCACACCCTGCTCAAACCCGACGCTACCCGCGCAGATATCGAGGCGCTTTGTGAAGAAGCACGCCAATATGGGTTTGCGTCTGTCTGCGTCAATCCGTTTTGGGTGGCATTGTGCGCCGAACGTCTGGCAGAAAGCCCCACCGACGTCTGCACGGTCATCGGGTTTCCACTGGGTGTGAGCGATGCCGAAGTCAAAGCCCACGAAGCCCGGCTCGCTTGCCAGCACGGCGCCACTGAGTTGGACATGGTACTGAACATTGGGGCACTCAAAAGCGACGACCTCGAAACCGTTGCGAGCGACATCGCTGCCGTGGTCAATGTAGGACATGCCCACAATGCCCTTGTCAAAGTCATCATCGAAACAGCCCTGCTCACCGACGAAGAAAAAGTCCGCGCCTGTACCATCGCCAAGCTGGTTGGCGCAGACTTCGTCAAGACCTCGACCGGATTTTCGAAAGGCGGCGCTACTGTGCATGACGTTGCGTTGATGCGGCGTATAGTGGGCACATCGCTTGGCGTCAAAGCCTCGGGTGGCGTACGCACGTTCGCCGATGCCGTGCGCATGATCGAAGCGGGGGCGACACGTATTGGCGCTAGTGCAGGCGTGCGTATTGTGCAGGAAGCCCGTGGCGAGAACATCACCCCCACCGACACAAGCACGTACTGAGACAACCAGATTCCCGAGAGAAGCCCTATGCGTCTCCCAAACAGATTGTTCGAACTGCTGGCCGCCCTTGCACTGGTATTGTTTGCTGGTTTGCCAGCCAGTGCCCAAACCGAACTGCAAGCGACGCTTGAAACACAAAACGACTTTCCACGCGCCCTCATCTTCCGCGTGCGTGTGGATGCCCCCACCACACTGACCGAAGCGCGGCTCTACTTCCGCCCCGAGGCAAGCGCATTTTGGAATAGTGTGCCCGTTGACATCGAACCCAGCAACACGCTCGAAGCCGAGTACGAGTGGTTCACCAAAAACCAGGTCTTGCCTCCTAATCTGAAACTCGAATACTACTGGCGTTTCCGCGATGCCGACGGCAACACCTACACCACACAGCGCGAGTGGGTCGAGTACCTCGACATTCGCTTCGACTGGAAGCGCCTCGGCGATGAGAAAGTAACCATCATGTGGTACGATGGCGATGACGCCTGGGGGCGTGCCATGTACGAAACCGCACGCAACGCCATCGAAACCATCGAACAAGAACTCGGCGCCACCCTCGATCGCCCTATCCGCATCGTCGCCTACGCCAACGGGAATGATTTTCGTTCAGCCTTCCCCCCCCAACAATCCTGGATTGGCGGGCAAGCCTTCCCCGACATGGGAATTACCGTGCAAATCATTGGTGAAGGCGAATACGATTGGATGCAGCGTGTCATTCCGCACGAAATCTCGCACCTGATTTTCCATCAGGCATTGCAAGATGCCCTCGCAACCCCACCCGCCTGGTTCAACGAAGGGCTGGCCATGTACAACGAACCAGGCGACTTTGGCGAAAAAGAGCGGACACGGTTGCGAGAAGCCGCCCAAAATGGTGAGCTCCTGCCGCTGAGCCGCCTGCAAGGCAATTTCGGCGCCGATAGCCGTGAAGTCAACCTGGCCTACATTCAAAGCTGGGGCATGGTGGATTTCCTCATCCGCGATTGCGGCAAGGATGGCTTGCGTCGTCTCATCGCCGAGTTGAACAACGACGTCACGATGGATGAGGCGCTGCAACGTGCCTGTGGCTACGACCAGGCAACCTTGTACGAGCGCTGGCTACGCGAAGACCTGGGCGTCGAACCACCCAGCGCTCCCGCCGCAACAGAGCCCGCCGAAACAACGCCCCCTCCCCTCCAATCAGAACCACCTGCCGAGCCATCGGAACCATCGGAACAATCCGAACCACCCACCGGATTGCTGTCGCCGGGGGCACTCATCTTCATCTGGGCTGTCTGTTGCCTGGGTCTGCTTGCGCTCTTGCTGTTTGCCCTCGCAGCCTTCCTCTGGTGGCGCAGCCGCAAACCAGCCCACACAGGGGGGGAATGATGCGCGAACTCATGGAGGGGCTTTGGTGGATACGCCGCCCCATGGTCAATGTATACCTTCTGCAAACAACCGATGGGCTCTGGCTCATCGATGCGGGCACACCCTGGGACGGGCAAGCCCTTCTTGCAGCCTTGCAGACCCTTGGCATTGCACGCGGCGACCTACGAGCACTACTGCTCACCCATGGCGACTTCGACCATATGGGAAGCGCGGCACACCTGCGCGAAGCGCTGGGCACCCCCATCTGGGTACACACCGGCGACGCCGAAGCCGTTGCTGGCCGCGCCCCCATTCGTCGCCATGTCGTCGGCGGGCTCACAACCCGTCTGAGTATTGCACTCAGCAGTCGCCTCATTCATCCCCCTTTCGTCGAACCTGACCGCACACTCACCGACGGCGAAATGCTGGGCGATGGATTGCACGTGCTCCATACGCCGGGACACACCGATGGGCACGTCTGCTTCTTCGACGAAAAGCGTTGTCTACTGATAGGCGGCGACGTTCTACGCACATCTCGACAGCGCCGCTACCGCCCCCCCTTCGTGCTTGCAGATGCCGAAGCACAGCGGCAAACCCTGCGCAAACTCGCCAGGCTGAAATTCGACCGCGCGGTTTTCGGGCATGGCCCCCCCATCCTCGATGACGCCGACCATCTGTTACGTGCTGAATTGCCTGCCTTGGAACCATAAACCCTGTGCAGCTGGAGGAAACCAACATGGACATCGTACGTCTCATTCTCGATTACTTCACACTCGAACGTGAATTTGCCTTGCCCCCGAACATCGGCGCCAACATCCCCATGCCCGCCGACCTGACCGAACCACTTCCGCTCGTCTGGCAACTCGCGCTCTACTTTGCCCTGCTAGCCGGCATTATGGCGCAATCGTATCTGGACAGCCTACGCCTGGGTGAAAAATGGCAACTTTCGCGCCAAACCATCATCGTGGGGAGTATTCTGGCGCTGCTCGCGTTTCCGGTTGTCTATCAAAGCGCCGGCTTGGATGCCAGTCAGCCCACCCTGGTGCAAATTGCGCTCGTGTTTGCCGCCGGGTTGGGCTATCAAAGCGCCTTCATGGCACTGCTCGCCCCGGCTTCGACACAGCGCCGCCAATCGTCACGGCACCCATCTCGCCGTACCACTCGCAAAAAGCGTTCTTCCAAATAACTGCCGCATGGCAAACAAATCTTGAACATCCAACAGGCATCCAGGGGCTCCCTGCCAGCGGCGTCAAAGCATCCCCCATTTCCGACAAATGCAGTTGGCGATTTGACAAATTCTCAAAACCCCATAGAATGTGCCGCGTCTTCTGGCGAGCCCCCATCGTCTAGAGGACTAGGACACCACCCTTTCAAGGTGGAGACAGGGGTTCGAATCCCCTTGGGGGCACACGGAAACGCACCGGCAAAACCGGTGCGTTTTTGTTTTCCACTTGCGCTGTGCGGTCTGCTTCCTTCACCTCGAAGTCGCCACAATGCCGACCATTTTTCACCTCCTGTTCATCCAATCGTGCGCTTCGACACGTATATGAGTTGACGCGCAAACAAATCACAGAGACAGGAGGAGAAACGTATGAAACGTCTCGCCACACTTTTCACACTTGTTGTCGTGTTCAGCCTGCTGGTACTCGCACCGGCCATGGCGCAAACCACACCGACCGTCGAAGTTTCCGACCAGGTGACGGATGGGACAACCGTCATCGTCGATCGCGTCGTCTCCGATGGTCAGGGCTGGATTGTCATCCACCAGGATGCTGACGGAAAGCCAGGCCCCATCATGGGCTTCGCCCAGGTACAGGATGGCGAAAACACCAGCGTCGCTGTGACACTCACCACACCCGCCACCGACGGCCAGAAACTCTGGGCCATGCTCCATACCGATGCGGGTGAAATGGGCACGTGGGAATTTCCCGATGGACCGGATGCCCCTGTCAAAATCGACGACGCCATCGTGATGGCCCCCTTCATGGTCGAACTCGTTGGTATCGAAGTTTCCGATCAGATGAGTGACGGCAATAGCGTTGTGATCGACAAGGTCATCTCCAATGGACAGGGGTGGGTCGCTGTTCACCAAGATGCCGATGGCAAGCCCGGTCCTATCATGGGGTTCGCACAGGTGCAAGATGGTGAAAACACCAATGTGACGGTCTCCCTCAGCACACCAGCCACCGATGGGCAAGTTCTGCGGGTGATGCTCCACACGGATGCCGGTGAAATGGGCGTCTGGGAATTCCCCGACGGTCCCGATGCACCAGTCAAAGTTGGTGACAAGATCATCGTCGCCTCGTTTACGATCAATCCTGCACCAACCACTTTGCCTGAAACTGGCGCAACCAATACGAGCAACACGCTTCCGCTTCTTCTGATTGTAATCGGTGCCCTTCTGCTCACTGGTGCCTTTGCCTGGCGCCGTGCGATGGTTCGCTAGCCCACGACGATACTGATCTTCTTCCATCAAGCCGCAGGTGGCCTATCGCCTGCGGCTTTGTTCTCTCCCTATTCCCTGCTACAATCTGCTGTTGCCAGAGCGAATCCAGCAGACAGGTGTGACGTATGGCCAAAATTCATTTCAAAGTGCTCGGCTGCCGTCTCAACCAGGCCGAAGCCGAGCGCTTGGCGCAAGGCTTCATTCTCGCCGGGCACGAAATCACCGACAATGCCGAAGAAGCCGATATTTGCATTGTGAATACATGCACAGTGACAACGGCTGCCGGTGCAAAATCCCGCCGTGCGGCCAAACCTGCCCGCGACGGGCAAAAAATCGTGGTGACAGGCTGCCACAGCGAAGTCCGCCCTCAGGACTTTCGCTATGCCGATCTCGTCGTGCCTAACGCTGAAAAAGAGCAGTTGGTCGCGCTCACGCTGGAACGCTTTGGCATGGATGGATTGGCACTCGGCATGGAGTATCGCCCCATTGGGCGCCTGCACCTGTACCCACTCGTGCTCGACCACACCCGCGCATTCGTCAAAATTCAAGATGGCTGCAACCTGGCCTGCTCTTTCTGCCTGACAACGATTGCCCGCGGTGATGCACGGAGCCGACCAGCCGATGAAATCGTGGCCGAAGTGCAGACCCTAGCCGAAAAAGGCTGCCAAGAAGCCGTGTTGACCGGTGTTCATGCTGGGGCGTATGGATACGACCTGGGTACCGACCTGGGGCACCTTCTCGAACGACTATTGACCGAAACCGACATTCCGCGTATCCGCCTTTCCTCGCTTGAACCGTGGAACTTCAAGACCGAATGGCTCGACCTGTGGGTGCGGTTTGGTGAACGGTTATGCCGCCATTTGCACATGAGCCTCCAAAGTGGAAGCAATACAGTGTTACGGCGTATGCGCCGCGCCTATCGTGCTGAAACGTTTGCCGCGAAAATCGAAGCGGCACGCGCCGCTATTCCCGAAATCGCCATCACAACCGACATCATCGTTGGGTTTCCGGGAGAAACAGAGGAAGAGCACCGCGAAAGCGTGGCCTTCGTGCAGCAAATGGCCTTCGCCGGCGCGCACATCTTCCCATTCAGCCCACGCCCAGGCACACGCGCAGCCACCATGCCCAATCAAATTCCTGGCCCTGTCAAACGCCAACGCTATGAAGACATGAAAGCCGTGACCGATGCGTCTGCAGCCGCCTTTCGGGATGCGATGCTCGGGCGCACCTTGCCGGTCTTGTGGGAACAACGCGAACAAGATGGTTCGCTCTCCGGGCTCACCGACAACTACATCCGTGTCCATGCGCCTGTGGGCACGGTCTCGCCCAACACCATCACACCAACACAGTTGATACGCTTCGACGGTGAACGCATGTGGGGCGAACCGCAGACGCCACCCGAAAGGTAAATCCCAAGCAACCAAGCAACTTTCGCGATACCCATGAGCGGCCAACGCATCGTCCAAATCGCCGAGAACTTTTATGTCATCTTGCGTGGTTGGTTCAACGCCAACCATATCCTGCTCACAGGCCCTGAAACGGTTTTGATTGACACAGGCCACGCCCGCGACCAACGACAAACCGTTCAGCTGCTCGAATTGGCAGGTACGCCCCCTCACACACTCGACCGTATCCTCATCACGCATGCCCATCAGGATCACATTGGTGGTGCGCCCATGCTCTACACGCAAAGTGGCGCCACATTGTTGGGGCATCGCTGGTTGGGATATGCCATTGCCAACCGCCAGAGTGATTGGCTGGGGCCTGTATGGACGCCGGAAACACCATTGCCCCCCATCCACGGGCTTGCCGATGGTGAGCGAGTACCGCTGGGGCAGTACACTTTCCAAGTCATTCACGTGCCTGGCCACGCCTTCGAGATGATTGCGCTGTATGAACCCACCAAGCGCATCCTTCTCTCCGCCGACGCGGCGCATGATGGAGATTTGGGGGTGCTGGCACCTGAAATGGAAGGGATCGGCTGTGTGCCGCAAGCACTGGAATCGGTCGAACGCTTGGCTCGCCTCGACGCCAACGTGATGATTCCAAGCCACGGCTTTCCCATCATGGGGCGTGAGGCCATTGCCAGCAGCCTGCAACGTATTCACCGCCGGTTATGTCAATTTCTGGAACAACCCGAAAAGCGCATGCGCCATCTGGCACGGCGCGTTTTCCTCTATCAGGTCTTGCTCCACCAGCCCATTAGCGAAGACGAATTGCGACACCACACGCTTGCGCTACGCTGGTTTCTTTCCTACGGAGAGCAGTTAGGCTACACGCCCGATGCCTTTTTCAATGACTTGCTTGCAACACTCAGCGAGCGCGGGCTGATCGTGCGTCGTCCAGAAGATGGGTTGCTTGAATCACCTGTTCCAATGTGATGGTTGAACGACATGGCTGGGCATATGCCGAAACGAAAAAGCGCCACCGCTTTCACGGTGGCGCTTTCGCGTTTGCGTGGTGTTTCGTAGCCTGTTAGGCACGTGTCAGCTCAGGGCGTGATGGCGCACGGTGGCGCAACGAGGCGTACACATTGCGTGCCTTACGTACATACTTGTGTGGATCGGTATACTTGTTCCACGCTTTGCGCACCGCGCGACGCACACGGTTCTTGAAAAGCCGCTTCTGGCTTTCATCGCGTGCCCACATGAGGAATTCGAGATCCAACCCCTTGATCTTGGCTTCGGTGGGATTGCGGCGATACGAATCGTGGTCCATCACCAAGTGCAAATTGTGAATTTCCCCATACTTGAAGAGGTCCGAGCCCGGATGCGGCGTGTAGAACGATGGGCTGTAGTAATCCGGGTCGATTTCCTTGATCATGCTGATGGTATCGAGGACTTCTTCTTCGGTTTCGGTTGGCAGACCGAGCATGTAGTTCGCCCAAATCGTCAGGCCATACTTGCGGCAAATCTTCGCAGCGGCAATATTCTTTTCGCGTGTCGTCCCCTTGCGAATGAAGTTGAGCACGCGATTGTTGCCGCTTTCGAAACCGATGAAGTACCCCTTCAACCCGACACTCGCCATAAGTGCCACCATGTCTTCGTGGTGGTAGATAATGTCAGCACGCGACTGACAGAAGAACGGTTGGGTAAATCCTTCGGCGCGATACTTTTCGCAAAACTCCATCACCCATTCACGGTCTTCGGTCAGACAGTCATCGTGGAACATGAACGAAGCAAAGTTATACTTATCGCGCAGCATTTTCAATTCGGCAATGACGTTGTCCACCGAGCGGCGGCGCGTTCCCTTGCCGAACAGGAAGTCTTCCATGGGCTTGCAGAAGTTGCATTTGTAGCGGCACCCACGCCCGGCGATGATGGTTACAAAAGGCGCCGGCAATTCTTCCACAAAAGGCACTTCGGGAGAATCGAGGTCATAGCCCCACTTTCGCCATTCTTCCAGGAACAGGTCGCGGTCGGCGAAGGGCAATTTGTCCAGGTCGGGGTGAATGCCGATGAGACGGCGGGTTTGGGGGCGAGTGCCGTTGTGGATTGAACGGACCAGGTTCGTGAAGGTGATTTCCCCCTCGGCCTGGACGATGTAGTCAACCAGCGGGTTGGCTAACACTTCGTCTGGTTCTGCGGTCGGGTGTGGCCCTCCAACAACGGTGATGGCTTCGGGCTTCACTTCCTTGATGATGGAAATGGCTTCCATCACCGGGTTGAAGTCCACGCTCATCATCGTCAACCCGACCACGTCGGGGTCACGTTGCTCGAAGACTTCGCGGAAGTGTTCCCAGCCACGCAGTGCCCGCAAGTCGATCAAATCCACCGTAAAGCCGGCAGCTTTGAGGGATGCCGACAAACTAGCAAGGCCGTGGCTAATCCAGCCTGAATCCATCCCCTGTTTGAGGCTGTTGAAACCCTTGCCTGCAATGCCGGCATAGACGAGTGTGACTTTGGTCATAGATTCCTCCTTTTGCCACGTTCTGGCAAAGACAAGCCGCTGAACAGACAGCGGCACTGGCTCTGGCACGACTCTCGCGCACGGTTCAATGTTGAGTTGACGGGTCAAGAATAAAACGAAGCCGCACCCCTGTCAAATATGACAACGGTGCGGCTTGCCGCCAGTCAAACGGTTTGTGGTTCAGCCACAGCCACAACCACCAGCGCCGGCTGCGCCAGTTGCCGAGCTCGCGTCAGCAGTGCGGAACGAGTGCCCACATCCACACGACGCAACGGCGTTGGGATTGTCGATACGGAATCCACCTCCCATGAGGCTTTCGACGTAGTCGATTTGCGCGCCCCACAGGTACATGGCACTGGTGGGATCAACGACGACTTTCACATCTTCATTGATTTGCACAACGGTATCGTCTTCGCGTGGCTCCTTCTCGAACGCCATGCCATACTGGAAGCCTGCGCAGCCCCCACCTGTCACAAAGACACGCAACGCATAGCCCTGGATGTTTTTCTGTTCCAGCAACTGCTTGACAACATTGGCGGCTGCTTCGGTCATGGTGACCAGCGGTGTTTCGGCAGCCTGGTTGTTTTGCGTATCTTGGATGGAAATGGTCATCTGTCTCCTCCCTTATCGGTTTGACAGCCTCTCTCAGCACGCTGTCATCTTCGGTGAAAATCCTGCAAGCTTCTATGCGGCATTGTAGTCGAAAGCCGCTTGAAAATCAATTTTCAGCGCGGGCGTCATCCGCCAATCTGGCTCATGCCACGTGCCTGTGGGAACACACCATTACGAAGTTGGTGCCCGACGGGCTTGGCCTGTACTGCCCGCACAAACAAATCGCGCAGGGCCTCGGCGCCGCCTTCATGCAACGCACGGCGGAAGTCGAGTTCGTGATCGGTGAGCAGGCAGAGCCGAATCTTGCCGTCGGCTGTCAGGCGCAGGCGGTTACAATCATCGCAGTAGGGTTCGCTTACGGGGTTGATGAAGCCAATGAGACCACGTGCGCCAGGAATGCGATACATCTTTGCTTCGCCTAGCAGTTGCCCATCGAACATAGGGTGTAATGGTCCAAACCGTTCTTCGATGCGAGTTTTGACTTCACTGTTGGGCACGTAATGCTGCAAGGCGAAGTTCGCCTGTGTGCCAAGCGGCATAGCTTCGATGAAACGCACATGCCAATCGTGTTCGAGGGTGAGTGCCGCCAGGTCGACGACATCTTCATCGTTGTACCCACGAATGACCACGGCATTCAACTTGATGGGCACAAGCCCCGCCTGTTCAGCGGCTTCGATGCCCGCCCACACCTTTTCAAGCGTGTTGAAGCGCATCAGGCGTTCCAGCGAGGTAGGGTTGAGTGTGTCGATGTGGATATTGACGCGCGTCAGCCCAGCGCGTTTGAGCGGTTCGGCGAGTTCAGGCAGGCGAATGCCATTGGTCGTCATCGCGATGGTGTGCAACCCCTCGATACGCCCTAGGCGCTCCACAATTTCGACAAGGTCGGGGCGCAACGTTGGCTCGCCCCCTGTCAGGCGCACTTTGTCGAATCCGACATCGACGGCGGCACGCACAATCGTTTCGATTTCGGCAGGCGTCAGCAACTCTTCGCGTGGCAGAAAACGCAAGCCATGCAAAGGCATGCAATACACACATCGCAAATTGCAATGGTCGATCAGTGACACGCGCAGATAGTTGATGCGACGCCCGTATGAGTCTCGCAGTATCTGCCTGGTTTGTGGGTCATGCGCCACTGTGGCTGTCATTGTCGACTCCTTTTTTCTGCACCTCTTTGTGGCTTCCCTGTGGTGCGGCGCATCCCCACGTACCGCAACATCAGGCTTTCTTGTCAGCATTGCCTGCATCCGAGGCGTCGTGAGGGGACGCTGCGCACGCACCACCGCAGGAACTTCCCGGTTCTCCACATCCAACTTCCGAAGGCGGCTTCCCCGACTTCCCAACCCACAGATTTTCGACGGGGAGTTCAACGCGCCCATGGTCTTCGGTTTGTAAGGTAATGGTGCCTTTCAGCATGTTGCGATCGACGACTTTGCCCGAATACTGCTCGGTTACGACCCATTTTCCTACTTTGGGGAAGCCTTTGGAGACATCTTTGTAAAACTCGTACTCATATGCCAAGCAACACCGTAAACGCCCACACATGCCTGCAATCTCGGTTGGTACCAGTGGCAGATCCTGTGCCTTCGCCATTCTGATGGAGATGGGTTGGAACTCCGTCAAAAAGGCGCTACAACATCGCTTAGCCAACCCACACGCACCGGCACCACCCAGAAAACGTGCAACATCGCGTGGCCCAATCTGGCGAAACTCAATAGCCACATCGAATTCTTCCTTCAAACGGCGGCGCAGGCTCTTGATGTTGACGTCTCCTTCTGAGCCGTAGAGGAACGTCAAACGCGATCCGTCGAAACTATATTCGGCACGCGCTAGTTTCAGGCGAATGCCCAGCTCGGTCGCCAACATACGCGCCCGTTTGAGTGCTTGTGCGGCAAGGTGCTCGTAATGCTTGCGCAACACCAGGTCATGGCTGGTGGCGCGCCGCAAAATGGGCTTGTAGGTGGAAGGGTGCGCCGCTTCTTCGGGGGGAACGATTTTGGCCACCTGCCCGATTTCCACACCGCGGCTGGTTTCCACCACCACATAGTTGCCTGGCGATACAGGTTCACCTGTTGCATTGGTAAAGTGGTACACTTTCCCGACGTCGTGAAAACGCACACCGACAACCTGATCGGTCATCATCGTCTGTTGTTCAGTTGTCATCACCGTCATGAGTCGTTCCTCTCTTCCCAGGCTGATGATAGCCGCATACAGCGCTTGTGGTCAAATAGCGTTCTGCACAAAATGCAGAACGCTTGTCATCTTCGATGGACAACAAATGTCAGGTTTTCTGATCGAATGGTGTCGGAATAATACGCATGATTGTGTTGCGTTCAACTTTCGAGCCGCTTTCCACGGTTTGTAGAAAAGAAAAAAGGCGCGGTGGCGCATGCCACCACGCCTGGAATCCCTTGCTCCACAGGTTTATGCGTCGTCCGCCTGCGTTTCGGCATCGTTCACGCCCACAGACTCAGCCAGGAGTTCAGCCACATCGCGCAGGGCAAGCTGTTCTTCCAGCCCCATCACCTTGCTCCCCGAATCGAACATGATCATGCAGAAGGGGCATGCCGATGCGACAATATTGGGGTTGACGGCCAACGCATCTTCAAGACGGATTTGCTCGATGCGCTTGTTGTTATGCGTTTCCATCCAGACACCAGCGCCGCCCCCCCCACAGCAGAGCCCTCGTTCGCGGCTACGTTCCATTTCGCGCAATTCAACGCCCGGAATGCTGGTCAGAATGTCTCGCGGCGCATCGAAGATGCCATTGTAGCGCCCAAGATAACAGGAATCATGAAACGTGATGGTTTCGTTGAGCGGTTTTTGCGGTTCGAGCCGTCCTTCCTTGACCAGGTCGGCCAGCAACTGGCTGTGGTGGATGACCTCGAAATCACCACCAAAGTCTTTGTACTCGTTGCCCATTGTGTTGAAGCAGTGCGGGCAAATGGTGATGATTTTCTTGAAGCGGAACTTTTTGAGCGTGCCAATCGTCTGCTCGGCCATCATCTGGTAGAGGTATTCGTTCCCCATGCGGCGGGCGGGGTCACCATTGCAACTTTCGCGCGAACCAAGTACCGCAAAACTGACACCGGCCTTCTGCAACAGTTGCACCGTTGCGCGGGCGATCTTCTGGTTACGGTTGTCGTAACTGGCAGCGCACCCCACCCAGAAGAGGTAATCAACTTCGGTTTCCTCTTCGATTTCGGGCACGTCCAACCCTTCGGCCCACTTCATGCGGTCACGCGGCGCATACCCCCAAGGGTTGCCGGTGCGTTCCAGGTTGCGCAGAGCAGTGCTCACTGTGTCGGGCATACGCCCTTCGGTCATCACGAGGTAGCGGCGCATGTCGACGATGGCATCCACATGGTTGATGAAAACGGGGCATTCGTAGACGCACGCGCGGCACGTGGTACATGCCCACAAGGTTTCATCGCGAATGACATCACCCACCAGGGCCGCGCCAGGCTGTACCGTGGGATTGGTATACCCATTCATGAAGCCACCGATGGCAGAGTAGGGCACACCACCTTCGGCAAGCATTTGGTTGCGAATATCCATCACCAGATGCTTGGGGTTGAGCGCCGTACCACTATTCCAGGCAGGGCACGCCATCTGGCAGCGCCCACATTCGGTACAGGCGTCGAATTGGAGCAGTTGCGTCCACGTGAAGTCGGCGAGCGCGCCCACCCCCCAGGATTCGGCTTCTTCCATGTTTGGAATGGGGCGCAACGCTTGCGGGCGATCGTCGGCACGGGTGAAAATCGTGTTCAGCGGGCTGGTGAAAATGTGCGCGATGGGTGTGTAGGGCAAAATACCCCAGAAAATCGCCACCAATGCCGCATGGGTCATCCAGGTGGCCAGGTGCAGGTGGCGCAGCGCGGTTTCGCTGAGGTTGAACGCGCCAAACAGAGCGCCAAACACGTAGCCCACAGGCGACCACGAAGCCCAGGCGGGGTCCATCACATGCAGGCGAATGCCTTCGATGATGAAGCCCGTGAAGTTGATGAGGAAGAGCGACACTAGAAAGACCGACCAGCCCCATTCATAGCTCAGGCGTACCGAGCCGTCGATGTAGCGCCGCTTGATCGCCATGCCAAGCCCAACGAAGAACAGCAAGCCAAAAATGTCGAGCGTGATTTCGTAGAAGCGGTAGAGCCAACCTTCGAGCAGTTTGTCATGCAAGAAGTGCTCGGCAATATCAGCGTCAATCGTCGCCAGGACAGTCCCCAGGAAGAGCACCACGAACGACCAGAACATGAGTGCGTGCATGAGGCCAGGCTTCGTCTGGCGGGCAAGGCGCATTTGCCCGACCGCCCCAACAAGGAAGTTCCAAAGACGGCGCGGCCAGTTGTTCAACCGCGGGTCGGGTTTGCCTTGGAAGTAGAGACGAAATCGGCGATACAGCCCGTAGATCAACGCCAGAACACCCATCGCCTGTGAGGCATACATGAAAATGGCTGCCCACGTGGGAATGTTCCAGAGCGTGACACGAACAGGTTCTTGCATCATTGCCCCCTCGAACTGTGTTTGGCTCTCACGTTGGAAGCGAAACCGAAGGTGCGCCCATGATACACCCAATCGTCAAAGCGACAAGAGCAAAGCCAATTGCTTACAGGACGCCGCAAAAGGGGAAAGGCGGAGTATAGCCAATCAGCCACCACCATGATTGGCAGCCAATCGGTGCAATCAGCCGTGCAAGCACCCCCATACCCGTCAAACGGTCGACCAGGATGAGGGCGAAGAACACCCCCAGCAAGTAGAGTTCGATACGCGCGCTGAAAAAGAACCACCAATCGGGCAGAAAGGCTGCCAGGATACGCGCTCCGTCCAACGGACCAAAGGGGATGAGGTTGAAGACCGCCAGCGTCATGTTGAGCCAGAAGAACCAGGCGGCAAATTCCCCCCACGAGATAAGGAAAGGCCCCACGCGCATGGGGGTGTAGGGAAGCAATTTGAGGTGCAAGGGAAGAGCAATGAGCAAAGCAAGCGCAAAGTTGACCACTGGGCCTGCCAGTGCCACTACACCCATCCCTACTTTGGGGGAAAGGCGTTTGAAGCGGAAAGGATCGACGGGAACGGGTTTTCCCCACCCCAGCCCAACGGTCAACAGCAAAAGCGTCCCCAACGGCGAAAGGTGCGCCAGCGGGTTCAACGTGAGCCGCCCTTGTTCTTTGGCGGTGGGGTCGCCCAGCAGGTACGCCACGAACGCATGCGCGGTTTCGTGCAATGTGAAACTCACCAGAAAAGCGGTCAGTAGGTACAGCAGCAGTTCTGGTGCTTCAAATCCAATCAGCAGCATAGACGCCTACCTCACGTCGTCGTTTGCTTCCACGTGGCCATGCCACCATGCCCGCAACTGGTGCATACGCTGAGTGGCTTCACGGGCATTCACAGGATAGGTCGGCGCAGGTTCGCCCTGCAACCGTGCAGCGACCGTCGCCAGCGCATAGGCCTGTGGCGGGTGCAGCACAACGCCAGGCATGGCAGGGTCTACCCAACGGTACGCCAAAATTTCGCTACGCTGAATACGTACCGCCTCTCCCCACACGCGGCAAAGCAGAACAATTTCAATGCGGGCACCATCGCCATCGGCGTACAACACGTCTTCGACAATGGCATTCAACCCTGTTTCTTCGTGCACTTCACGCAAAATGGCTGTGAAGGGCGATTCACCACGTGCCAGCCAGCCTCCTGGCAATCCCCACGGATGACGACCATGGAAACGATGTTCGAGCAGAAGCACCTGGTTCTCTTCGTTCAGGCAGACCGCGCTCACGCCGACAATGAACTTTCCCGACGCCAGCCAGATCAACCAGCGCCGTAGTGTGTTGGGGATATACTTCCAGAATGGGTAGAGCACGTCTTGCCACGCGAGTTGTTTCATGCGGCGGATTGTACTCCAAATCGCCAATCGCGCGACCCCTACGCCCTTGCTTTGGACGGGTTTCGTGCTATCGTCTCGCGTCGATGCAATCAATGGGAGGTGCGAGAGGAAATGGCGCAATCAGAAACAACCTGGACGTTGCAAACTCGCCAGCGCACACTGCGCGAGTATGCACTATTGATGCTCAAAGGCATGCTCATGGGATCGGCTGATGTCGTACCTGGAGTCTCGGGCGGCACGATGGCGTTCATCCTGGGCATTTACGAAGAATTGGTGCTCAGCATTCGCGCGGCGGCGCGTCCGCCCTTCTGGCGAGCCTTGTTGCGCGGGCGTATCCGCGAGGCGTTGGAAGCAGTGAATGCGCCGTTCCTGATTGCTGTGGGGAGTGGCATTGGCTTGGCAGTGCTCTCACTTGCGCGAATCCTAGAATGGTTGTTGGAAAACAAGCCCGTGTATGTGTGGAGTTTCTTTTTCGGGCTAGTGTTGGCATCGGTGGTGACGGTGAGCAATCGCGTGCGCCGTTGGAGACCGCCACTGGTGCTTTTGCTAGCCCTGGGGGCGGTCTTCGCCTATTGGCTGGTAGGGATCGTTCCCCTGCAAACACCCAATGAGTGGTGGTTTCTCATTCTGAGCGGGGCGCTGGCCATTTGCGCCATGATTTTGCCAGGCATTTCGGGTGCGTTCATTCTGGTTCTGCTGGGCAAGTACCAGTATGTACTGAGCGCGGTCAACGACCGCGATATCGTCACGATTGGATTGGTTGGCCTGGGGGCAGCCGTAGGGCTTGTCTCATTCGCGCAGATTTTGGGCTGGCTGTTCAAACGCTACCACGATGCGACCGTTGCGGTACTCATTGGGCTGATGGTGGGAAGCCTGCGCAAAATCTGGCCCTGGAAAGAGACGGTGGAGTTCATCACAAGCTCACATGGCGAAATCATCCCCACAGTGCAGCGCAATATCATCCCCCCGCTGATGGTGAATGGTCGTGTGAATGGAGAAGTGGTTGTGGCCATGCTGCTGGCGTTGCTCGGTTTTGGGGCGGTGCTGTTCATCGAGCGCTATTTGGCGCATGAGGAGGGGATGGAGGTTGGAGATTAGAGGTTGGAGCGTGGAGAGTGGGAATGAGGGATGCCACCCCATCAATCTCCAGCCTCCTCATCTCCCCACAATCTGCACGACGAGTTCACGGTGGCGAGGGCGGTTGTCGAAGTCTACGAAAATGATCTGCTGCCAGGTGCCCAACCGCAAGCGGCCTTCTATCAGAGGCAGACTCACACTCGGCCCCAGCAAGGCCGCACGCACATGGCTATGCCCGTTGCCATCCCCCCAACGCAAATTGTGGCGATACTCACGGTCTTGCGGCACAAGTTCTTCGAACGTGCGTTTCAGGTCAGCAATGGCGCCGCTTTCGTATTCCAAGGTGGTAATGCCGCTGGTCGAGCTTGGCGAGAAAATGCAGACAATACCATCGCTCATGCCACTTTGGGCAACAATCTGCGCCACAGCATCGGTGATATCGTGGATGTCCGTATCGCCACGTGTTCGAAGATGAATCGTCCCTGTGAAGACCATGGCTTGCCTCCGAATGAGATTTGGGAAAATGGGGATTGGAGAGTGAGGATGCCACCCCCATCAATCTCTAGTCTCCCCATCTCCAACCTCCTCCCGATACACCCCACGATATGCTGGCGGCAACAACACCGCAATACGCCGCATGATCAGGTCGGTCGCTTCCACCAATTGCTGACGTTTCGGGCGTGAGCGATCGTATTCAAGCGTGAACAGGGGGCCAAAACGCACGTGGTAGGTAGGGCGGCGCAGGTGGAGCAAATCTTGTGGAATACGTTCCTGCCCCCAGACACCCACGGGCAAAATCGGCGCCCCCGTTTGCAACGCAAGATAGGCAGCACCTTCGCGCCCACGTTGCAAGCCACCCGTTTTGCTGCGCGTGCCTTCGGGCGCCAGTCCCAAAATCCCCCCATTGCGCAAAACGCGAAGCGCGGCTTTGAGCGCATGGCGATCGGGTTCACCACGATGCACGAAAATGACATCCATCGTGCGCATCAGCCAACCGAGCGGATTGAGTGGATGCGCAAACTCGGCTTTGGCAAGCACCACGATTGGCCCAATGTGAAGTGTCGCAGCAACCAGGGGCGCTTCGAAGGCACTAATGTGATTGACGACCACGAGCAATGGCCCCCCCAGTGGGACATGCTCTATGCCATGCACGTGCCAATTTCCCAAGCGAAAGAGCAGGCGCAACGCCCCACGAATTTGCCAGTAGAGATTGAGACGTGTCATGGTGCCGATTCACCCTCGCGTCCTTCGGGAATGTTGCGGAAAATGGCTTCGAGAATGAGGTCGCGCTGATGGCGCAAGATTTCTTCCATGAGCAATTCGCCAATGTGTTCGGCATCTGTCATTTCCAGGCGGGTACGCCGTTCATCTTCATCGAGTTCCACCCAGCGTTCGACCAAATCACGCAGCAAGGTGTCGAGTTTTTCGCGGCCAGTGCCAATTTGCAGCAATTCATCGAACGCCCGCAAGAGCAACACATAGAGGTCGTCGTCGCGTAGGTAGCCCGCGGCATAAAGCAAGACGGGATACTCGACACCAAGGGGGCCTGCCATTTCGCGCAAAATGGGGGGCGAAGGTGGGTTGCGCTGCCCGCTTTCGATTTGGGAAACATAGGCGCTAGAAATCCCCGCTTCTTCGGCCAAGGCTTCTTGCGAGATGCCAGCACGTTCACGAAGTGTTTTGAGATAGAGCCCAAATGTCGTTGACATGATGCCTTCAACCTGTTGTTGGGTTGATGGAGGAAGGGTCTGCGTCCTGGCGATTATCCACCAGCACTGCGACAAGAGCAAGCAGTATCGCGACTTGCACATACATGCCATGCACGTACAGATTGTCGAAAACGTTGTGGGCGCTCAAATGCACGAATGCCCCCAACACGCCAATGGCAACGCCGCGCCACACCCCCGACGTGTGGCGCACAGCCCGCCACGCCAGCCAAAGCGCTGCTGCCCAAAACAAGAGGTACGTCGTCAACCCGATCAACCCTGTTTCTGCCGCTACGTTGAGGTAGATGTTGTGGGCATGCCCCAATGGGTCGTCCCACGGTGGCAATTTGTACATAGGGTAGCGTGCGGCATAGTTTCCCACACCACCTCCCAACCATGGAAAATCGGCAAACATGCCCACCGCCGCATACCAGTGCGCCAGGCGTTCCACAATGGCAAACGTGCGGTCGTTGACTTCGATGGCACGCACATCCACAAGCCCCACGTAGGGCAAAAAATCCGTCAACCGTTCGCGAATGGGAAGCGGCACATACGCCCAGCCCCCCAATGCCAAAAAGAGTGCCCCAACCGTTCCCGCTGCCACCGTCCCCACGAACGCACGCCGACTGAGCACCATGCTCACCACCAGCACCGCTGCCGCTGCCCCAATCCAAGCACCGCGCGACAAGCTGAAAAAGAGCGCCAGCACCATCAGCCCCCCCGTGACGAGGGCGTACAGCATGAGCGCCGAGCGCATCACCAATGGCAAACCATCGTCTCGTTGGGGGGCCATACCACTGGTCGCTAGCACGATGCCATACGCCAGTGGCAACGTCAGGCCGAGATAACCTGCATAGGGGTTGGGTTGGGCAAAGGTGCCATAGGCACGCAGCCACAGCCGCCCCGCTAGTGGAAACAAAAAGCCAGGCGGCCCGACGCGGAATACCGACTGATAAATGCCTTGCATCGCTGCCAGCGCGCCCGCCGTGAGTAAGGCCAGCACGATGATGAGGATATCGCGCCGCCGCAGCTCACGCCAAGCAATCGTATAAAGCGCCGCTATTTCCAGCCACTTGACAAGTTCTTTGGCCGCTGCACCCAGCGAAAAGGCGTTGAGCAACGACAGGAGCATCGCGCCAATCCACAATGCAAGCGGCACCGTCGCCGGTGGTAGTTGCACGATGATCTCATGTCGCACTGCCCCGCGTGCCAACCATGCCGCAATGAAAAGCGCCAGCAAGGCTTCCAAGCCCCCGATCGTGGCGGGCCCCACACTGATTTCACGCAGAGGAAAGGGCACCAGAAAGGGGAGCGCGTAGAGCGCCCACACAGGCCGCACCAACACCACCAGCGTGAACCCAATCCCCCCCAGCGCCATCACGGCCAGTTCCAGGGGCATAGTAGCAAGCGCATAGGCAATGCCCAGCAGCAACACACTCACCACGATGCTGGTGTGTACTTTTCTGTGGAAAACCAGAGGCATGGTTCTCACCGCTTCTCCACCACAAGGGGGCGCTCAGCTGCCTGCTCCAATTCACGCCGACGTGGGATGAACAATGCACAAAGCGCGCCCGCCAATGCAACTACCGCCAACCATTCCATGGCTGTGTGCAACCCAACGACATCCGCCAAGCGCCCCGTCAGGTAGCCACCCGCCGAACCTGCGCTGAACATGAAGCCCAACACCAGCCCCGATGCGAGCGCCATGCGGTTCGGCAACATACTTTGCGCCATGAGCACCAAAATGCTGTGTGACGCTCCCAACAACACGCCGGCCACGCCCACAAGTAAGGGGACAAGCGGATGTGTCAATGGCAATTGGAGATATGCCCACAACGGCAAGGCACTCAATGCCAACGAGAACACCATCGTCCACTTGGCAGACCAACGGTCGGCCAGATAGCCGCCCAGCACACCCCCCACCGCGGCACCCGCCATCAAGAACGAAAGCGTGAACCCGTAGCGGTCAGGGGGAATGCCAGCGTCCCCCATCAACTTGGGCAAGAACGTTTGTGTAGCGGCTTGCGGCCACATGCGGAAAACAAGCAACAACACGAAGGCCGCCATCACCGGCCACGCCAGGCGCAATGCTGACGAAGCAGCGGCTTTCTGCCTGGTTGCTGTGGTGGTATGTGTGTGGCGAGGCACGACGATACGCCATGTCCACGCCCCTACGAGCAATCCCGGCACGCCCAGTGCCAACAGAGTGAGCGAAAGCCCCACCTGTTCGAGCAATATCCCTGCTAGCAATGGACCAGCCGCCAGCCCCAATTGCCCAAACAAGAAGAACAGACTTGTGCCACTCGCCGCCATCCGCCCCGACGCCAGGCGGGCATTCATCGTCGCTTGGGGGTGATATGCTGCCGATCCAAGCCCCACAAGCAACAGCACCACGAAGGCCACCGAAGGCGAAAGCCACGCTGCCACGAGATAGAAGCCCGCCATCCACCACAACCCTCCAGCCGCCAGCCACCGACTACCCCAGCGGTCGGCCACGTAGCCAAAGAGCGGCTGCGTGAGTGAACCACCAAACGAATAGGTCAACGCGGCCAATCCGAGTTGTTCGTTGCGCAACCCCAGTTGAATGGCAAGCGTCGCCAGAATGACAGGGATAGCGCTATTGAGAATGTCTACCATCATGTGCCCAATCGAGATGGCCACAAAAAGTGGGTTTCGCAAAATATCACGCATACTTCACTCCAACGGATATTTCTCTCTTGCATAGCGCATCACGGCCAAACGCTTGCCCAGAAGATGGACGACGAGCCACGAAAGCATGAACTTGATGTTCAACGGGAAGGTCACACGCCACGGCGCCACCCGTTCGAAGCCACATTGCGCATAAAACGATGCCAACGACTCAGCACATTCGAGAAAAAGTGGTCTAGTTGCGCATGCCGCCAGATAACGCACCATCGCCTGCCCCACTCCGCGACCGCGCCATGCTGGCTCGACCACCAGGCTGCCCAGTTCCTGTGCTCGCCAAAATGGGCGTAACTGCCCACATGCCACGATCGCCCCCGTCCGTTCGTCTTCTGCCACACAAAAATGCCGCCAATGCAGTTGGGTGGGGTCCAAGCGTTCGCGCCACACCATCGCACGGATCACGGGCATATCCTCAGGCGTCGCAGCACGAATGCGCACTTCTGGTACAGACATCTTCGCCTCCATCGTGTTGACGCCCATCATACACCGACCTCCATCAAAACCGAAAGACCTGACGAGGAGCCCCCGTCAGGTCGGTAACGAACCTTTCGAGAAGCGATCAATCGTCTTCTACCGAGACTTTGCCCATGCGTTCCAGATGCACCAGCAACACGCTCACATCGGCAGGATTGACGCCATAGATGCGTGCCGCCTGTCCTACCGTGCGTGGGCGGAAACGGTCGAGTTTTTCGCGCGCCTCTTTGCGAAGCCCATGCAGCGAAAAGTAGTCGATGTCATCGGGAATCAGGCGGTCTTCGAGGCGGCGCATGCGTTCCACTTCTGCCAGCTGTTTCTCGATATAGCCTGCGTATTTGGCCTGAATCTGCACCTGCTCGGCTTCATCTTCGGTCAACGGTATGGGTGGCGGGGTCAATTTGGCAATCAAATCGTAGGTCGCCTCTGGGCGACGCAAGAATTGCAGCGCCTGCACGCCATCGTGAATCGGCTCGAACCCATGGGCCACCAACATTTCGTTCACCTCACGCGGTTTGAGGAACGTGCGCTCCAACCGTGCCAGCTCCTCTGCTACGCGATTGCGTTTGGCTTCCACCGCTTCGTAGCGCTCGCGCGAAACCAATCCCACCCGATAGCCGTGATGCGTCAAGCGCAGGTCGGCATTGTCCTGGCGCAAGAGCAAGCGGAATTCAGCACGCCCCGTCATCTGGCGATAGGGTTCGGTGATTTCGCTGGTCACGAGGTCGTCGATGAGCACACCGATGTACGCTTCATCGCGCCCCAGGATGAGCGGTGGTTTGCCTTGCACGTAGAGCGCGGCATTGATGCCTGCTATCAAGCCTTGTGCGGCGGCCTCTTCGTAGCCCGTTGTGCCATTGAGTTGCCCCGCATGGAACAAGCCATCCACCAACTTGGTTTCAAGGCTCGCTTTGAGTTGCATGGGGTGCACGTAGTCATACTCCACGGCATAGCCAATACGCATCAACTCGGCATTGCGCAAGGCAGGGATCGTGCGCACCATTGCCCACTGTACATCTTCTGGAAGGCTCGTGTTGCAGCCCTGGATGTAGACTTCTCCGGTCAGCCACCCTTCAGGTTCGAGAAAAAGGCCATGCGCCTCTTTTTCGGCAAAGCGCACGATTTTATCCTCGATGCTGGGGCAGTAGCGTGGCCCGACCCCTTCGATGACACCAGTAAACATGGGGGCACGGTCGAGATTGGCACGCACGATGGCATGAAAATCGGGATTGGTGTAGACCAGATAGCAGGGCAATTGTGGGCGCCAGCGCATTGCCGCTTCTGCTTCGGGGGGAATGGGATAAACGGGGTTGGGTGGTCCCAATCGCGTGATGATGTTTTCCGGCGGCAAAATTCCCGCATCGGGATAGGCAAACGAGAAGTAGAGCGGGCGCGTACTGCCAGGTTGCACCTTGGTTTTGCTGAAATCAATGGTGCGGGCATCCACGCGTGGGGGCGTACCCGTCTTCAAGCGCCCAAGCTGAAAGCCAAGGCGGCGGTACGTATCACTCAGACTATGCGCAGCCCCCTCGCCGGCACGTCCCCCGGAGCGGATGACATCGCCCGTAATCAAGCGCCCGTGCAAGAACGTGCCTGTTGTGGCCACAACAGCCCCTGCTTCGTACACACGCCCCAACGAAACCTTCACGCCCTCGATGCGCCCACCTTCCACAATCAAATCGTCCACACGGTCCTGGCGCAGGTGCAGATTGGGCACCCGTTCCATCTCCATCTTCATGAGCCAGGAATAGAGGCGCTTGTCGGCTTGCGCACGTAGCGCCTGCACAGCGGGCCCTTTGGATTCGTTCAACATGCGGATTTGAATGGCGCTACGGTCAATCGCTCTCGCCATCTCGCCCCCCAATGCGTCGATCTCGCGCACTAGGTGTCCTTTGGCAGGGCCCCCAATACTGGGATTACATGCCATGTAGGCGATCTGGTCGAGATTCATCGTGAGCAACAAGGTTTTCATTCCCATGCGGGCAGCCGCCAAGGCGGCTTCACATCCCGCGTGCCCACCACCAATGACAATCACATCATAGTACATCTTTGCTTCTCCTCGCCCCCTGCTCGTATCCGCTTCACATGGGGAATTTGGGCGGAGCATTGTAGCACGGCTGAAACGAAGTTGAAAACAGATTTCTCGTTGCGGATTGTTTCGCCTGCTTGTTTGTTTGCCAGAATTTCCCTAATCTCCTTCGCCCCTTGGTGTCAGAATCATCGCTGTAAGGAGGTAGCCCTTTGCTTGTACAGATGATACAATGACCCACCAGCAAAAACCTTACCCTGAGACGCTCGAATCTATTGTGCCTTTGCACAAAGTACAGAGTCAAGGAGCAGAAGGATGTTGCAATCAAAGAGAATATCTTGGGGCCTTCTTTGCCTTGCACTGGGGGTATTAGGTGTTGTTTTGAAACAAGCAATCACAAATCATCCGCTTCCCTTGAATGATTTTAGTGCGTTTTGGGGTGCAGCTTGGTTGCTTGCCAAAGGCAGCAATCCATATGACACGAAAGCGCTTCTCGTTCTTCAACAGAGCCTCGGTTGGCACAAAGATTTCCCGTTGCTTGTTTGGAATCCCCCTTGGGTCGCGCTATGGCTTTTCCCACTTGCAGGTCTTCCCTTTTCAATTGCACAATGGATATGGATAACGATTCTTGTAGCACTCATTACAACGATGGCAGCCATATGGTGGCATATCGTCCGCCATTCATGGCATCGCATGATAATCGCGTTTGTTCTTGCTATGACCTTTCCACCAACACTCATGCTCTTGAAACAACAGCAGTTAAGTGCATTTGTTTTATTATCGGCTACATTGTTCACAGTATTTCACCGGCGTCGACCTATTTTGGCTGGCGCTTCGCTGCTCTTTCTCTCCACAAAGCCACATTTGGCAATGCCATTTGCACTCGTTCTCATCCTTTGGGTATGGCAACAACGCGCATGGCATCTCATCACAGGGAGTATCATGAGCTTGATTTTCTTTTCGCTATCCCCTCTCTTACTTTTTCCGAACATCTGGCAAGCTTATTTCATCTCGGCACTAGGCGATCTTCCAACATATTGGGTAACACCTACACTCACAACACTCGTGCGCCTGATTGGCGGCCCTGAACGAACCTTTCTGATATGGGTATTACCAGCCATAAGCCTTGGTATTGCACTTTGGCTTTGGAAACGAAGCCAACGGCAATGGAGATGGTTTGAACAAACCCCTCTTTTGCTATCCCTTGGGCTTTTACTAGCCCCTTATGCCTGGTTATTCGATCAGATATTGCTACTTCCTCTGCTTATCGAACTGTATGCCTATATCGATACCTTGCCCGTCGAGAAACAGCGCTGGCTCATCAGTCTTTACGTACTATGGTGTGTCCTGTACATTATCGTAATTCAGTTTTGGCAATCGAACGTATTGATTACGACCATGCTTGCACCATTATTTGTATGCGGTTATCTCGTGATACGTATTCGGTGGCAACACCAGCGGGGATTTTCATAAGGACATAGCGTGGCAAGTATCACTCTACCGCCTGACAAATGACCTGCACTAGATTTGACAAACGCCTCTTTGCTCAACAGTTTCTAGATGGTATAATGCGCCACGGAATCGAGAAGCGTACCACATAAGGAGAGAGCCATGCCGAATCTGGGTGTGCCTGAACTACTGATCATTTTGGTCATCGTTGTGATTTTCTTTGGCGTTGGGCGTCTGCCCGAACTCGGGGGAGCACTGGGGCGTAGCATCCGTGAATTCCGTAAAGCAACCGCCGAAGAGGAGACCCCCGTCATCGAGGACAAAGAGGCCTAACCGATCGTCTTCGTTCGACACATTTGGAACATCGACGGCTTCTCGCCGACTTTTTTTACGAAGTCGAAGAAGGCACCGCCACTTTGGCGGTGTCTTTCTTTGGAATAATCCCGATACAACATCGAAAAAGGTTTGCCACTCATCAGGCATACGCTATAATCCGCGTTTGGATTTTCGAGCCCAAAATCATCGAAAGAAGGAGTAGAGACCTTGAATATCGAACGCAAAGACCTGGAAAACGCTCAGGTTGAATTGACCATCACCGTCGACGAGGCACGCTTCGAAAAAGCCAAAAAAGCCGCTGCCCGTAAACTGGCACGCGAAGTGAAGATCCCCGGTTTCCGCCCAGGCAAAGCACCCTATCACATCGTTGTGCAACGGGTTGGCGAAGCCACCGTCCTCGAAGAAGCATTAGAAACACTCGTGCCCCAAGTCATCGGAGAAGCCATCGAGCAGGAAGGCATCGAGCCGTGGAGCTATCGCTACATCGACCTCAACGTCGAAAGTCTTTCTCCGCTTACCATCGAAGTCATTGTCCCACTGCCCCCGAAAGTGGAGCTAGGCGATTTGAGCAACATCGAGATCGAACAGGAAGAGATCGAAGTCACCGAAGACGAAATCAACGCCGTTTTGCAAAACCTGCGCGAACAACGCGCCATGCTCATGCCCACCACTGGCCCCGCTGAATATGGTGACGTTGCCACGATCGACCTCGTAGGCACCCTCGTCACAGGGGAAACCGTCATCGAACTGAAAGGGCACGAAGTGGAATTGAACCCCATGTTCGCGGACGAAGACGAAACATCCGAAATTGCCGTGGCAGGTGAAGAAGAAAAAAGTGCTCAGCCCAAACCTGACCTCATCCGTGAATTGAAGGGCATGGTGCTCAACCAAACCAAAGAATTCACCCTCACCTACCCCGAAGATTGGCCCGACGAGCGCATTGCCGGACGTACCGTCATGTACAAAGCCACCCTGCTCGACCTGAAGCGCCGTGTTCTGCCCGAACTGGACGATGAACTAGCGCAAGCCGTTGGCGATTTCGAAACCATCGAAGACCTGCGCAATCAGGTCCGCGAAAATCTGTACGAAGAAGCCCATCAGGCGGCACGGTCACGCCTTGTCGAACAGGTCCTCGACAAGGTCGCTGAAGTGAGCACCATCGTATACCCACCAGCCATGGTCGAAGCGGTCATCGATACGCACCTGCACGAACTGGAACACCAATTGCAGGTGTATGGCCTCAACCTGGAACAATACTTGCAAATGCTCAACAAATCGCTCGACGAACTGCGCGAAGAATATCGCGAAGCCGCTGAAAAAGACCTGCGCCGTGAGCTCGTCTTGTACGAATACGCCAAAGAGCGTAACATCGAAATCGAACAGGACGAGTATCAGAAAGAAGCCTCTATGGCGCTTACCAATCTGCTGCAAAGCGGCGCCGATCCCTTGATCTTGCAGGACGAAAACCTAGCACGTGAAATTGCCCGCGGGCTTTACCAGCGTAAAGCATTGAACAAACTGGTTGCCGAAGTGACCGGACAGCCCGAAGAGCCTCTCTTCCCGAAGGAGATCGAAGAAGTGTGGAGACGCGCCGAGGAAGAAGAAGGCAAGCAAGCCGAAAACGCGGCCGAAGCGGAACAGGAAACCGAAGAAGCAGAGGGCGAAGCCACACGCGAACCGCCAGCGGCCGAAGAGGAGACACACACCGAAGCGACGGCTGAGGCCGAAAGCGAAACATCTGCTGAAAGCGACACCTGAGCAGGCAGTCGTCCCCGGCATGCAAACGGAGCGCCGCGGCGCTCCGTTTCGTTTGTCGGAGCCACGTTGCAACGTGTTTGTCTTCTCTTGCAAGAACACCTACAATCACCAAGAGAATGCTCAACCAACACATACTGCGAAGGAACGATGAAGCCCAAAACACCGAACATCGACACAATTTCGAATGCGCTCGTCCCGATGGTCGTCGAATCGACCGGCCGCGGTGAACGCGCCTACGATATTTACTCGCTTTTGCTACGCGAACGCATCGTCTTCCTGGGCACACCAATCAACGCCCAGGTTGCCAACCTTGTCGTCGCCCAACTGCTCTACCTGAACCGCGAAAACCCCGAACGCGAAATCCAACTCTACATCAACAGCCCCGGTGGCGAGATTTACAGTGGGCTCGCCATCGTCGATACGATGAACCTCATCGATGCCCCTGTCTCCACTATTGCCGTAGGGCAAGCGGCCAGTATGGGCACGGTCATCCTGTCGGCTGGCGAAAAAGGGCGGCGATACGCCCTGCCCAACGCCACCATCCACATGCACCAACCCCTGGGGGGTGCACGTGGGCAGGCCAGCGACATAGCCATTCACGCACAGGAAATTTTGCGCCTGCGTGAAAAACTCAACCGCTTTCTGGCAGAACGCACTGGCCAACCATTGCAACGCATCGAAGAAGACACCAACCGCGACTTCTTCCTCTCCGCAGAAGAAGCCCGCGAGTATGGCCTGATTGATGAAGTTTTGCACATCGAGGAGGAGCGTACCGATGGCACCACGAAGTAAAAGCGGACAAAGTTGCTCGTTCTGTAACCGCGATCAAACCGAAGTCGGCCGCCTGATTGCCGGCCCGAATTCGGTTTACATCTGTGATGAATGCGTTGAACTTTGCCGCGAAATTCTCGAAGAAGAAGCGCCCCCCCTGCGCGCACGTCGCCCCGCGTTCGAGGCCGAATTGCAACGTTTGTTGCCCCCCAAAGAAATCGTACGGCGACTCGACCAGTACGTCATTGGGCAAGACCGCGCCAAAAAGGTGCTATCGGTAGCCGTCTACAACCACTACAAACGCATTTATGCGTCCGTCATGAACAATGATGATGGCGTCGAACTGCAAAAATCCAACATCTTACTCATCGGCCCCACTGGCTGTGGAAAAACATTGCTGGCGCAAACGTTGGCTCGTATCCTCGACGTTCCCTTCTGCATTGCCGATGCCACTGCCCTGACCGAAGCCGGCTACGTCGGTGAAGATGTCGAAAACATTCTGCTGCACCTTATCCAGGCCGCCGATTTCGATCTGGCGCGCGCCGAACGCGGGATCGTCTACATCGACGAAATCGACAAAATCGCGCGCAAATCGGGGGACAACCCCAGCATCACACGCGATGTGAGCGGGGAAGGTGTGCAACAAGCTCTGTTGAAAATTCTGGAAGGGACGATTGCCAATGTGCCGCCCCAAGGTGGCCGCAAACACCCTCACCAGGACTTCATCCAGATCGACACGACGAACATCCTGTTCATCGTCGGTGGGGCCTTCGATGGATTGGAAGACATTATTGCCAAGCGCGTCAACACCCGTGCCCAAATGGGGTTCCGCGTACCCAACGCCGAAAGCCACCGCGAGCTGGAAGGCTCCGAATTACTGCAATACGTCATTGCCGACGACCTGGTACACTATGGACTCATCCCTGAATTCGTCGGGCGCTTGCCCGTGGTGACGAGTGTCGACCCGTTGGATGAAGACACGCTGGTGCGTATCTTGGTCGAGCCCAAGAACGCGCTGGTGAAGCAGTATCAAAAACTCTTCGCCATGGATGATGTAGAACTGGTCTTCCACGAAGAAGCCCTGCGTGCCGCTGCCCGCAAAGCGCTGGAATACCGCACGGGGGCACGCGCCTTACGCACCGTCATCGAAAACGTTCTGCTCGACATCATGTACGAAATTCCCTCGCGTGGCGATATCGGACGCATCGAAATTACTGCCGAAACGATTACCGATGGCGCCCCCCCCTTGCTCTTCAACCGCCTGGGAGAACCCGTCTCACCGGAATTCGACCGCGCGGCATAACACACAACACGATTCCCCCCAAAAGACGCCCGTACCAAGCGGGCGTCTTTTGTTTTCCCCATACCACCATGGTCGGTATTGTCTTCCCTCTTCGCCGGGGCTTGTCATGCCCCTCCATCAGGCTACAATTGCCCGCGTGTCAACTAACCCACAAGCCCAATCCATGCGCTCATTGGAAACCTTTCTGCTCATCTCACTACTCGTCATGCTTTTTCTCACCCTGCGTTGTCGCTGGCACTGGCGGGCCTGGATTGGCACGCTTGCATTGGCCCTCGTTCATTTCTGGCGTGAAGGCTGGCGCTGGCAACTTGTGCCACTGTATCTCGCCATCCTTGTCATCCCATTCACCATCTATCTTCGCGGCACCATACGTGCCATAGCCACGTCCTTGCTGCTCTTTCTTGTCGCCAGCAGCCTGCTTGCCAGCTGGGCTTTTCCCATTCCTACCATGCCTCCCCCTGACGGCCCCTATGCCGTTGGAACGCTGACGCTGCACATGGTGGATACGAGACGTGAAGAACGCTACACACCCACCATTCCTGACGACCCGCGCGAACTCATGGTGCAAATCTGGTATCCGGCAGAAGCCACCAACCAACCCCCTGCCCTCTGGACCCCCGACATCGACATCCTTGCTCCTGAACTTGGACGCTGGACGGGGCTTCCCGGTTGGATGTATACCCACCTGCGCCTGGTGAAAAGCCATGCCGTGCCCAACGCGCCTTTTGCCACTGCTGCCGCGCCCGCGCCCGTGCTCATCTACGTGCATGGCTGGGGGGGCTTTCGCACCATTCATGCCACTCTCATGGAAACACTTGCCAGCCACGGCTACATTGTGATCGCCGCCGACCATCCCTACGGTGCTATGGCGACACGCTTCCCCGATGGGCGTGTCGCGCTGAACTTTCCTGACGCGCTCCCAGAGGATGCTCCCCGCAACGAATACCTCGCGGCAGCACGTATCCTGGTGGGTGTCTTTGCCGATGATGTACGCTTTCTCCTTGACCAACTCCCCGAGCTCGATGAAAAAGCCCCGCTCCTCGCCAATCGGCTCGACATCGGCCGCATTGGGCTAATTGGTCACTCAACAGGTGGGGGGGCCGTTGTCGAAGTCTGCCTGCACGATGCACGTTGCCGCGTCCTCGTTGGCTACGACGCCTGGGTCGAACCCCTGCCGCGCACTCTGCTCGCTCAGGGTTTGCATATCCCGGCCATGTTCATGCGGAGCGAACCCTGGGTGGCAGGCAAAAACGCCCCCAATCTGGCGCTCTTGTACACTGCCAGCCAGCCGCCAGCCTACATGCTCACCATCGAGGGGGCCTACCACCGCGATTTCACTATGCTCCCCTTGCTGTCGCCCATCGCCGACGACCTGGGCTTGCGTGGCCCAATTCCCGCCGAGGAGATGCTCGCGCTCACCGACGATTACACACTCGCCATGTTCGATACCTACTTGCGCAACCAGTCATCGCCGCTTCTTGACGGCAAACGCCAGCTATACACCAACGTTCTCTTCGAACAACGTTAGCAATGGAGGAAAACACCATGCATAGACGCACACTCTTGCTTCTCATCGCATTCATACTTACCGCCTGCGGCGGCACCATCCGCCAAGAGGGGAAACTGCGTGTCGTCAGCACCGTTTCCCCCATCACGAACATCATCTACAACATCGGGGGCGACCGTATCGAACTGAGTGGGATCATCCCCGAAGGAGTGGACTCGCACACCTTCGAGCCGGCGCCATCCGACGCTCGTAAACTCGCCGAAGCCGACCTGATTTTTCTGAACGGATTGAACCTGGAACTTCCGACCCTGCGTCTGGCAGAAGCCAACAAACGCGACGATGCGAAAATCATCCTGTTGGGCGAACGAACGATCACACCCGATGAGTACATCTACGACTTCTCCTTCCCCAAAGAAGCCGGCGACCCCAATCCGCACCTCTGGCCCAATCCATGGTATGCCCTGCGCTATGCAGAAATCGCCAAAGACGAAATGAGTGCGGCCGACCCCGACAACGCTGAGTATTACGAGCAAAACTTCCTTGCCTTCGAGCAGCGTATTCGCGAACTCGACGCCGCTATCCGCGCCACCATCGAGACCATTCCACCCAAAAATCGCAAGTTGCTGACCTATCACGATTCCTGGGCATACTTCGCCCCTCTCTACGGCATGACCGTCATTGGCGCTATTCAACCTGCCGACTTTGCCGAACCTTCAGCACGTGAAGTTGCCGAGATCATCGAGCAAATTCGACGCGAACAAGTGCCTGCCATCTTCGGTTCAGAGGTCTTTCCTTCGCCCGTGCTCGAACAAATTGCCCGCGAAACCGGCGCTACCTACGTCGACGACCTGCGCGATGACGATCTGCCCGGCGAGCCAGGCGACCCCAATCACTCCTACTTTGGACTGATGGCAGAAAACATCCGCATCATGGCAGAAGCCCTAGGCGGCAACCCCACACCCATCTTGAAATTCGACACAAGCAACATTCCAGGGCCAGATTCGGCTGTCAACCAGGCGCGGTAAAACGACCATGGAGCCACTCCTCGAACTACGCAACGTGACATTTGGCTACGGTCGCGTACCCGTTGTGCGCGACATTGCCCTGCACATCCATGAAGGGCAATTCGTCGCCATCGTTGGGCCGAGCGGCGCGGGCAAAACCACCGTGCTCAAACTGGTGTTGGGCTTGCTCACGCCTCAGCAGGGCGAACGCTGGTGCGCCCGCTCCACGTTACGCATCGGCTACGTCCCCCAAATCGAAACCGTGGATTGGTCTTTCCCCGTCACGGTCGAACAAGTAGTGCTTATGGGCGCGGTCCGACGCGCCCCCTTCTGGCCCTGGGCACGCCGCGACGACCGTGAATATGCCCGCCAGATTCTCGAGCAGTTGGGCATCGGGGCGCTACGCAAACGTCACATCCGCGACTTGTCGGGTGGGCAACAGCAGCGTGTCTTTCTGGCACGAGCGCTCATGGCCAAGCCAGACATGCTTGTGCTCGACGAACCCACGACGGGCGTGGACATGCAAACCGCCGAAAACATTCTGCACCTGCTGGCAGACCTGAACCAACAAGGGATGACGATTTTGCTCACCACCCACGACCTGAACACTGCCGCTGCACATGTGCCCTGGATTGTCTGTCTGAACGAAACCATCATTGCGCAGGGGGCGCCTCACGAAGTCTTTACCGAGGAGATTCTGAATCGCACCTATCGCGCCGATATGATGGTGATTCATCATGATGGGATGCTGATCGTGCAACAGCGCCCACATCCACACACGCTGCACGACATCTTGCCCGATCATGTTCCTGGGCACCCACCCGACGAGACGCAAGGGGGAACAGCATGATCGACATCTTGCTGCAACCATTCGCCTTCGAGTTTTTTCGTAATGGATTCGTAGCCGCGGTGCTGGCCGGCGCGCTCTGCGGCATGCTGGGCGTCTACATCATTCTGCGTGGCATGTCGTACATCGGGCACGGGTTGGCGCATGCCATTTTCGGCGGAGCGGTTGTCTCGTTTGTGTTGCAGTGGAATTTCTACGTGGGAGCAGGTGCGTGGGGCTTTCTAGCGGCACTGCTCATCAACCAACTTGCACGGCGCACGAAAGTCAGCGCCGATGCAGCCATCGGTGTGGTCACAACAGCGAGCTTCGCCATTGGGGTGGCGCTGATTAGTCGCTATCGCCGTTTCACACGCTCATTCGATGCGGCACTCTTCGGGAATGTGCTGGGGGTCACAGCCGGTGATGTCCTGGTTGTGCTGGGAGTCACGCTGGCCATTACCTTTCTGCTTCTTCTTTTCTACAAGTATCTGCTCTTCACGACATTCGATGAACCCGTTGCCCGCGTCTACGGTGTTCCAACTGGCTGGGTAGATACGCTTTTTGCCCTCATGCTCGCAGCCGCCCTCATCGCTTCATTGCAAATTCTGGGTGTCACGCTGATTGCGGCAGCTCTGGTCATTCCCGCCATCACAGCACGCTTACTCACAGACGACTTCAACCATCTTATGGTGCTCTCAACCGTGTTGGGTGCCCTCACAGGAGCCGGGGGAATGTATCTTTCCTACTACGTGGATGTTGCCTCTGGTGCCAGTATTGTGATATTGCAAGCCACTATCTTCGGGGTTGTGTTGCTCTACGGCACCCGGCGTCAGCGGGAAGATGTATTGGAACATACCCACTTCTAAATATCCTCCATCGTTCCTGTCTTTGGGCAGAATCCCCCAATCTCAAAACAACATAGGGCACATGCAGGAGATCGCGTAGGACTGATCAACCTCGACGCTAATTTTTGCTCCTCCTTGGGGGCTACGCGACACTGCTCTCGATGGGCAAACGCTTGCCAAGCAGACTCAGGGGAGAGGCATAGGCATCGCACCCGGGTCTCGCTTTAACCCCACCTTAACATCTCCTTAACCGCCGTTTAATCCTCCACGAAAACCCCACAGTACAATGAAGATGCCAAAGCAATCCAAACATACCAAGGAGGTTCGTTATGAGACGTATTTTGCTCACATTACTCGGGTTTCTCTTCTTCACCACATATCATGTCGCCTTTGCTGACAGTGGCAATACGTATGAATTCTACGGCACAATCGAACAACTTCCACCCAACGGGCTCATAGGGGATTGGATCGTAAGTGGGACCACTGTTCACGTCACGAGTATGACAACCATCGATCAAGAACATGGAAATGTCGAAGTAGGTGCCTTCGTTCACGTCGAAGGCTACCCACGCGCTGATGGGTCCATCGAAGCCACCGAAATTTCCGTCGAATACAACGGTGGTGGTGGCGATGATGGGAACGATATGCACATCGAATGGTATGGCATGATCGAAAGCATGCCCACCACAGGCCTATTAGGGACATGGGTCGTCGGGGGTCGTACCATCTACGTGGACACGACAACGACCATCGATCAGGAACATGGCCTGGCGCAAGTCGGTGCGTTCGTCAAAGTCGAGGGGATCGAGCAAGCAGATGGTTCCATTGTGGCGACCTCCATCGAAGTCGATGAGCGCGATGGCGATGGACAACCCGGTGATGACTTCAAGTTTTACGGCTTCGTCGAACAAATACCACCCAATGGGTACATTGGCGATTGGAGCATCGCTGGCTACGTTGTACACGTGAGCGCCACCACGCAAATCGATCAAGAACATGGTGCTATCGCGCCTGGCACGTATGTCAAGGTTGAGGGGCGCTTGCAGGCCGACGGAACGGTCGACGCACAGAAGATCGAGTCGCAGAGCACTGGGAACGATGATCATGACAACGGGTACGCAACGGAATTTCGCGGGCTCATCGAGCAATTGCCTGCCAACGGTATCATCGGTGATTGGCGTGTTAGTGGCATCACGGTGACTGTTTCGATTTCCACCACGATCGATCAATCCCACGGGAACATCGCCGTTGGCGCACTCGTCGATGTCAAGGGCGTCGAACAGCCAGACGGTTCCGTCCTGGCGACGGAAATCAACGTCGAGCAAGGGCCCAACACCAACGGAGCATACGTCGAAATGAAAGGTACAGTGGAGAACTTGCCGCCGAATGGTCTGCTGGGCGAATGGCGCGTCGATGGATATACCGTTCACGTCACCACAACGACACGCATCGACCAGGAACACGGCCCCATCGTGATGGGGAGTATCGTCGAGGTCAAAGGGTATCAGCGTGACGATGGCTCCATCGATGCGGTCGAAATCGACGTTCAAGAGCAACCGGGCGACGACAATGGCGCGAACGTTTTCACGAAGTTCTACGGGACAGTCGAGCAAATGCCCACGGGAACACTCTATGGCGAGTGGCGCATTGGCGGTCGCACCGTGCACATCACCACAACAACGACACTCGAACAAGACCATGGTCCATTGGAAGTCGGCGCCTATGTGCAAGTCGAAGGGTTCGAGCAAGCCGATGGCTCCCTGAATGCAACCAAGGTGGAAACCAAAGCCATCGAAGATCACGATGGCGACAATCAAGTCGAGCTCCGTGGGACGGTCGAACAATTACCGGTTGGCACCCTCATTGGCGAATGGGTCGTCAGTGGTCAAGTCGTTCACGTCCTGAGCAGCACGACTATCGAGCAACAGCATGGGGCTGCGACGGTCGGGGCATACGTCGAAGTCAAAGGAACACGCAATCAGGATGGCTCCATCGTGGCCACGAAGATCGACGTTCGGAATGGCGGCACACAAGACGATGGTGATTATGTGAAGTTCAATGGGGCCATCGAACAGATGCCAGCAGCAGCCGGCCCTGGCACTTGGACGATTGCAGGGCGCACGGTCATCGTCGATGCCAACACGATCTTGGATACAAGCCACGGTGCATTCAGTGTGGGCACGCTCGTCGAAGTGAAAGGAATGCAGCAGGCCGACGGGAGCGTTGTGGCGATCAAGATCGAAGTGAAAGAGAACAACACGACGACCAATCAGGGCAACAACACGCCTGGCGATCCAAAGCAAAATGGCGGGCAAGGCGACATTCAACCAACGCATCCTGTGATCCAGCCGGTAGCCCCTCAGCCTGCGCCACAGCCAATCACGCCGGCCGATGACCATAAGGGCATGGCCAATCCCTTGCCGCAGCCGGTGCAACCGGAAGGGAAGCACCAAGGACAAAACACCTTCATCACGATCGGCTCCGCTGGGAAGTAGAAGCATGTCAACGCTCGTAGGGGGAGGACATGGTGTTGTCCTCCCCTCCATTTTGCCAAGTGCGCACATCCCCAAGGAGGAAGGAGCAAACCGATGTTCGAACATCTCAGCCGACAAAACATGGCCATTTTGCTGCTCTTGCTGAGCGCCTTTGGGTACGTCGTTTTCAAGCCACTCTTTCCTGCGTATGCGGGTACAGGCGGAACGAATGCTGTCTACCTTCCTTTCATTTCGGCACCATGTCGTTCCGAGATCGTCGAGGACGGGAGTTTCGAAGCTGGGATACCAAACCCATATTGGAAGACGAGCAGCAACGTTGGGAGTGCTATTTTCGACAACAGTCCAACACCCCCCGCGCATTCAGGGACATGGAAAGCGTGGCTTGGAGGCGACAATCTCGTACAAGAAACAATGACGCAGACACTCTCGATTCCCAACGGCGTGACAGCAGCGACGCTCTCATATTGGTGGCGCGTCAGTACAACAGAACCAACCCACCCGTTCGATACACTCACCGTCGCGATGCGCGATACGAACGGCGTTCTCTTGCAAACTATCGAAACACTCACCGATGGTGATGCAAACAACTCGTGGCGTCAGAGCACGTGGCCTCTACCGGTGTCGACATACGCCGGGCGTACCGTGGTTCTGTCCTTCGAGACAACAACCGACAACAACAATCCAACGAGTTTCTTCATCGATGATGTCTCGCTTTCCGTCGTTTGCCCGTAAACCAAGGTTGGTTCCGTACCCCACCCAAAGACTCAGCAATTGGGTCGCTTGCTGCTACGCACCAATCACGCTCGACAGCCGATGATATAGCGGTATGTTCAGCACATGAAAACGCAAGGGGCGACGCGTTTTGGAAAGTGTGTCACACCTTGCGTTTTCATAGTGCTCACCGTTCATCCAATCATGTCTCTTCATCGTAATACAACTCAGCCTTCAATTCGTCTTCTTCTTCGAGATTTCCACCAAGTGCCCCTGCCAACACGCCCAGCGTCGCCATGAAGGCTGCATATCGCATGAGCACCATCCAATCGATCGACTGGTGAATCCATGATCGCACCACCTCGCGAGGAAAAAGCCACAACACACCAATCAGCAACAGAAAGAGCACCAACCACAAAAAAAGCATCCCTGTGAGCAAAATCGCCAACAAGACAAATTGTGTACGCACAATCTGCTCTCGCCATCCTGTTTCTCGTGCCACATCGTTCACATTTTGCCCCCAGAAAATGAACAATGCCGACACAAGAACAGCACTGATGGTTGCGCCACCTAATACCCATGATGCCAAATTGACGCCGACTTCCCATGCCTCGGCTGTCAGAATCAAAAAGAGTGCGGAAACCGCTGCCGCTGCCGTCAGACGCCCCAAGCGAACAGGAATGCGCCACGGGGCATACCCCAAAATATCCGCCAGCAGGCTTCGTGGATTGGCGCGCAGCGTTCGCCAGTAGAAAACGAAACGCGGCCACCGCACGCTTTCTTCCTCGAGACGCATATCCGCTGTTTCGCGCAAACGCCCCATGATCGTCTCCCATTGCTCGCTCGTAAATGGTTGTGGAACAATTGCCTGAGGGTCTTCCGGTGGGCGCATAGGACCATCACCATGTTCCAATCCCCAGAGATGTCCCAACAGGTGAAGGGCCAACCCGACAATTCGATCGGCGAGTGTCGCCGATGCCCCCAACCGCGCCGTCGAGAGCACAGCGACTTCCAGTGCCGACGAAGGCACACCAATCACAAAGGGGCGATAGCGTGGATGCAAATCATTCGGTACGATGACAAGGGCGTAATCCCATCCTCGATAGAGTTTTTCTTGCACGCCAATCTCCAACAAATCCAATGGCGACAACGCGCCCCGCGGAAGAAACGTGCGCCGTTCCGAGAACGGCATCTGCCATTCGAACTGAGGAAACTGGTCGGCCAACATCGTACGCAAGCGATGCCGTGCTGCCTCGTAGGCCGAAAGCACCTGAGGATCACGCACATCCGATGCCAAAACCCAACCAACACTGATGAGTTGCCGTACTCCGTCCGAAGACATGGATACTCCTCCTGGAAGAAAAAAACACCCGCACAAGCGGGTGTCTCTTGGTCAACGAAACGACCTAGCGTGGGAAAATCCCCACCCGACGATTCGGCTCTTGCCCGCGGCTTTGTGTTGTTACCTTGGGGTGGTCACGCAACGCCAAATGGACGATACGCCGCTCGTAAGGCGTCATCGGTTTGAGGAAGAGCGGCCGCCCGGTACGCGCCACCTGTTCGGCCTTGCGCAATGCCAGGTCGCGCAATTTTTCGGCGCGGCGTTTCTTGTACCCTTCCACATCCACCACCAGGTTGACGCGTCCCTGCACATGATGCCCCACCATCAGGCGCAGCAAATACTGGATATCGCGCAACGTACTTCCATGTCGTCCGATGATAATCCCCAGATTGTCGCCCACGACATCAAGCATCAACGTGGGGTCTTCGTTCTCATCAGCCGCTTCGCTCCAATATGCCTGAACATCGGCAATCACATGCATGCGCGTGAGCAATTCGACCAACAATTCATGCGCCAGGTTGAGAATCGCATCCGGGGTCCATTCACCAGACGGCGGAACGGTGTCGGCCAACCCTTCGCCATCCTCCTCAGACACAGCAGGTATTTCATCTTCAGCCACCACGGCTTGTTCATCGACAACCGCCTCGGATTCCTTCACCGGCTCAACCGTCAACAACTCCGTCACGCGCACAATGGCATCTTGTGCCCCAAAGCCCAAAAAACCACTGCGCGGCTCGCGTAAAACTTCGATGTCAACCTCATCACGGCTTTTGCCCAGTCGTTGCAGTGCGTTCTCGATCGCTTGCTCTATCGTCTTGCCACTGGCTTCAACGCTTTTTCCTCTTACGACGTTTTGTTGCTCCATCTTTACTCCGCCCCTTTTCCTCGGTTTTTACGCCCTCGGCGCCATTCGGGTGTACAGCAGAGGATGCGACGGTTTCGGAATCTCCAGCGGGCAATGATGCAACCGAAACCGTAGGCCTCCCACCGAACAAGCGAGCCAGGCGCTCTTCATCATTGACCAACCATTGTTGAACCATCTGGAAGAGGTTCGACGTCACCCAGTACAAAGACAAACCGCTCGGCACCTGCAATGCAAAGAATCCGAACATGAGGGGCATTATGTACATCATTTGCTGCATCATCGCCTGATTCGGGTCACGGCTTGCCCCATTGTTGCTCGGCGGCGTCATCATACGTTGGACGATGAGCTGTGTCACCACAAGAATCACAGGCAACAAAAGATATTGCAGCGTTTGCGGACCCCAGTTTGCCGTATTCGTCAACCAATCCAGGCCGCGAGGTTCAGCCAGGCTGGGGATAAACAGCCAGCCACCTTGCAACACGCCCTCATCAGCCAGCTGCAAAATAGCCCGATACAACCCAATCCAGATAGGGAATTGCAGCAACATCGGGAGACACCCCGAAAGCGGACTGACGCCGGCCTCCTGATACAGACGCATCATTTCCTGCGTCTGTTTTTCGCGGTCTTTCTTGTACTTTTCCTGAATTTCTTTGATTTTGGGCTGTAGTTCCTGCATCGCCCGAGATGAGCGCAACTGCTTGAGCGTCAGCGGGAACGTCAACAGGCGAATAAGGATGGTAAAGAGGACGATAGCCAGCCCATAGCTTCCAACAATGTTGTGAAGAAATACCAGTGCATCGACGATGAGTTGGACGAATGCACCCCAAATACTACCCAAGGAAAGCCTCCTCTGTTCTTAAGAATTCCCCTCACGGGACAGGATCATAGCCACCCGGGTGAAACGGATGGCAACGTAAAATTCGCTTGATGCCAAGCCACATGCCTTTCACAAAGCCGTATTTTTCGATCGCCTCATAGGTGTACTGTGAGCAAGTCGGCTGAAAGCGACATGAAGGCCCCGTGAGTGGTGAGATATAGCGTTGATAAAAGCGAATAAGCCACAAGGCGATTGACTTCATGCGTCTTCCTCAAGCAAGCCGGCTCGGTCGAACAGATCACACACAGCATCTGTCAAGGTTGCAAAATCCGCGATCGTGGCTGCCGCCCGTGGGATGAGCACAACATCGAACCCACCTCGCACACCCCCACGCTGCCACAATTGGCGCACGATTTCACGCAAGCGCCGTTTCAAGCGATTGCGTTGGACAGCCTTCCCCATTCGCTTGCTCACGACAAACCCAAAACGCGAATGGGGCAAACCATTGGGCAATACCAGCAACACGATCCAACGATTGCGGTAGGCCTTGCCCCTCTGTCGGACACGATCGAAATCGGCACTTGCTCGTAAACGATACTTGCGCTGCACGGTTCTGGCAAACAATGAAGCGCGGAGACACATGCAGTCTCCGCGCCTCACGCATTCGTCGTTAGAACCAGCGGCGCGGGATTTTCACCGTCAGCTGGTGGCGCCCCTTGCGACGGCGGTTCTTCAACACACGGCGGCCTCCCGGCGTGCGCATACGCGCACGAAAGCCATGAACACGCATGCGGCGGCGGCGCTTGCGAACCAATGTTCGTTTCGGCATGGGTATCCTCCTCGATTCAGTCTCTCCGCTTCGCAGCGGTCTGATGACAGGCGTTCGACACAAAGCAAGAGGATCGAGACAATTCGACCCTCTTGCAAGGATGGCAGGTCTTCATTCAGGCGCCCATTATATCTGTTTCAAGCGTTTCGCCAAACACTCACATTTGGTCTAGGTGTTGTCGGCCCCGTTTCGTGCCGCCTCCCATTCGTCGCGTGAAACGAATTTCCCCCCTTGAATCTGCTGCGCGACGACCCGACGGCGACGATCGAATCGCAATTCGATCTCCATTCGCTGGAAACAACGCGCGTCCACAAGCCCCTTGCGCACGAAATAGCCACCCGCATCGAAATCCTGCGACAAATCGTGCGTCAAATCAATCCGTGATTGCACGACAGTACCACACCGACCACATCGAGCGTAAATATACATCGCCTGCTCATCTGGCTGGCGAGCAAAGAGCCGTTTGAGAAACGTCATGTCCGCCCTCCCTGGTTCGCTTTACCCCAAGCCCGGCACAAGAACCCAGGCACTCCACACGCCAAGCCACCAGAGCCATCCGAGCACTGCGCCCAGCGCCAGCCAACGATAGCGTGGGGCAATCCATTCGCGCCATCCTAGCACGGTGAAAAGGGCCAGTGCAGGCAATGCTGGAAACAAATAGCGCCCCTGGTGCTGCACGAATGTCAGATTGTACCAGAGAAACCCACCCGTTGTCAGGCCAATCCACGCCAGGAGCGTGACTATACCAACAGGAAGTGCAGGACGCGGCTGTCCAAAGCGGGCATACAACACCACTCCACTGACGGCCAGGAGCGTGAGCCCCCACAACACGGCGTACACATTCGACGGTAGCGGCGCAGCCATCCAGCCGAATTGCCCCCAAAACGAGTGGAACGTGGTGAAAACAAGTCGTTTCACCGTACGTGCCCAACCATGTTGGGCGACCCACTCAGCCGTGCGGGGTTGCCCCACGACAATGGCATCATGTCGCGCCAGGCCGGTGATATCCCCATTCCCATACACAAGCGCGTTCCGCACAAACCAGGGGGCAGCCACGATCAGTGCACTCCCCACAACCAGCGCCAGCGCGCTCCCACACAGGCGCTCCCCACGATGCCAGCAGGCCCACAAAATCAGTCCTACCACCAATGGCAAGGCGACATAGGCGGTTGTTTTCGTCAGAAGTGCAGCCCCCAGCAAAAGGCCCTGCCCAATCCACTGCCGGCGGTGAGTGGGCCAGTTCTGGCAGAGCCGCAGAGCATACCAGATATTCGCGGTCAATACCAGCTCGGCGAGTACATCATTGTTGACGGAAGAGAGGATGGCCACATGCATGGGAATCGTGGCGCTCAATGCCGTCGTCGCCAGCGGGATAAGCGGTTCAGAGGGAAAGAGGAGTCTGGCCAGACGCCAGGTCACCACCAACACGGCAACACCCAAAAGCGCCGAAAAGAGGCGCACGGCATGAAGTGGGTTCGTGCCTATTGTCGTTGCCAGCCAGTAAGCAGGGGCGGCAAGATAGTAGTAGAGTGGCGGTTGATGGGCTTCATAACAAAGAGCGTCAACCGATTTCTCCGGCGGAAATCCCTCGGCTTTGAGGCGTTCCAGGTAGGCCTGGTCATAGCATCCAGCAGTCAAAACCGGGGGACGCCCAGTTTCAGCCACATGACGCACATAATTGAAATGCGCGGGTTCATCTGGCGCTTGCCAGGGTGGTGTTCGCCAGACAAAAAGAAGGGCGGTTGTGGCATACATCACCACAACCAGCCCTATTCCCCAATGCCGCAATGGCTTCGAAATGTGGTTGAGTGGCATAAGGCATCATCTATTCGTTGGTTAGCCCAAGCGGCTCAACTCTTCCTGCACAACGGATTCGTCCAGTTTCTTGAAGAGAACACCCAGGCGTTGCAAGGCACGCCCGGCTTCCAATTCAGTGGGGTGCCAGTACGCCCCGCCCGACGCAGGCGTATAGCGCAACACCTTGTACGTACGCTCGCCCTCTTGCACCGTTTCGATGACAGGCTGCCCAAAAAGTGGCTCGGTATAGCCCAATGCTGCATGCACCTTTTCACTGCTGAATGGAAGCACAGGCGCCAACAAGATTTTCAACCAGTCAATCGCTTGCAAAGCCACATAGATTGTGGTAGCCGCAGCCTGCTTGTCTTCCTTGATCTGGAACCATGGCGCTTTGTCATCCAGATACTTGTTGACTTCACGCGCAAGGCCCATTGCCAGCCGCAATGCTTCGCGCAACTGCACACGCTCGTAAGCAGCCCCAACCTCATCGAAACCAGCGCGAATCGTTTCCAGCAACGTCATATCGCGCTCGTCCAACGCTCCGGGGGTCGGAATGAGACCTTTCCAGCGTTTGGCGGCAAAACTCACCACGCGGTTGACCAGGTTCCCCCATGCCGCCACCAGCTCGTTATTGTTGCGCTCGACAAACCCTTCCCAGCGAAAATCGCTGTCGCGTGTCTCCGGTGCGATCGCCGTCAGGTAGTAGCGAATGGGGTCAGGGTCGTAACGGCTGAGCATATCGCGCAACCAGATTGCCCAATGACGGCTGGTGCTGAACTGGCGACCTTCGAGGTTCAAAAACTCATTGGCGGGGATATCGTAAGGCAAACGCAACTGAGCGTCGTAGCCCATCAACTCGGCCGGCCAGATGATCGCGTGAAAGGGGATGTTATCCTTACCGATGAAGTAATAACTGCGAGCATCTGGGTTGTACCAATAGCGCTTCCAGGCCTCTTCATCACCCTGCACGTGTGCCAGTTGCACCGTTCCCGACAAATAGCCAATCACCGCCTCGAACCAGACATACATCACCTTGTCTTCGTATCCTTCAATAGGCAGCGGAATGCCCCACGAAATATCGCGCGAAACAGGGCGACGCTGCAATCCCTCGCGCAAGAAATTCAGTGCGAAATTGCGCACATTGGGGCGCCAGTGCGTTTGAGATTCCACATACTGGCGCAACGCCTCTTCGAACGCGGGCAAGTCCAGGAAGAAATGCTCACTTTCAATCGGACGAGGGGTATTGCCGCACAATTTACAACGCGGATCGATCAGATCGGTGGCATCGAGTGTATGCCCACACTGGTCGCACTGGTCGCCACGCGCATTTTCAAACCCACAGTGTGGGCATGTTCCTTCGACGAAGCGGTCCGGCAGGGGCATGGCATCCGTCTCGCAATACAACTGCACCATGACATCCTTGACGATATAGCCCCGCTCGTAGAGCCGCTTGAAGATATCCTGTGCAATGTGTGCATGATTGGCTGTGTCGGTATGGGTAAACAAGTCGTACGTAATGCCCAACTGCACGAAATCTTCCAGAAAACGCTCATGATAAAACTCGAAAACTTCGCGCGGCGACCGCCCCAACTCTTGCGCTTTGAGCATAATGGGAGTTCCGTGTGAATCCGAACCACTGACCATCACGACGTCGTTTCCACGCAAGCGATGGTACCGTGTAAAAATGTCCGCCGGTAAATAACATCCCGCAATATGCCCCAAATGCAAATCACCGTTCGCATACGGCCACGCGGTAAAGACGATAATCGAGTCACTCATATGGTCTCGCACTCCATACTCAGATTGTTTCTCTCCCACGGTCAAGTATAGCAGTCTTTGCAACTTTTGCACACGTGCCTTTCGTTCGTCCGTGCAATGCCTCCGTGGCACTTTCCCAAAAGAGCGTATCTGCCACACACCCCACAAACCACATGCCGTATTGGACTTCTTTCCTATTTCCAAACAACCGATATGTATGATATGGTATCCGTACGGGTGCAGTGTCCTCTCCTGTCATGTATTGTTTCAATTCTGTTGACGGAGCTGGCGCACACCTGTATAATCCGCACGAATATGCGGTTTTCGACACGATTTGTTGCCCACCCCAAGCAACGAGATTTCTGGAAACACATATGGCACTCAAAGGAAAACTTCAAGATATTCGCTTGACGCAATTTCTGAACCTAGTGAAGCTGGCTCGCAAAACAGGATGTCTCTCACTGCGGAGCTCGCAAGGCAACGCCATCTTGTTCTTCCGTGAAGGCAAACTGGTTCATGCAGCGCTGACCAAAAACGCAAACGAAGAACCAGGTGGTGATCTCTACACATTGCTGGTTCGTAGTGGTAAGGTACAGGCCTCACAAATCGATGCTGTTTTCCCCAATGGCGCGAGTGCCGACGACAAGCAACTTGGTATGCGACTCATCAATGCCGGTCTGGTTTCTCGAAACGACATTCTGCGCATTGTGCGCAAAAACATGCTTGATGTGGTATACGAAACGCTCACGTGGGAAGAAGGCGCTTTCGAATTTCAACCAAACGCGACCCCTCCACCCGAACGGCTAGCTGTTCCTATCACGCTCGACAATATCATCCTCGAAGGTGACCGCCATCGCGAAGAGATGGTGGAACTGAAAGAGGATCTGCCCAGTCTGGATATTACGTTACGCTTTGCCGAAGGCCCCCGTGCCAATCTCGTCAACATCAACCTGAGCCCAGACGAGTGGCGTGTGATTTCCTTCATCAACCCGCGCCATTCGGTGGCAGATATCGCCCGATACAGCGGACTCAGTGAATTCGAAACACGCCGTATCGTGCATAAACTCCTGAAAAATGGCCTTGTAGAGGTTGCAGGGAAAGCCACAGTCCAGGAAGCAGCCGCGGGCAATAGCCACTCTCGCTCACGGGCGGCACGCACCACCGCTACGAAACGCCAACAAAGTCGCCCAGCAGGTCGTCGCCCTGCCATGAAGCCCAAACGTCCAGACGTGGAGAAGAGCGTCGTCAATCGTCTGATCAAGTTCATTCGCGGTCTATAGACCGTTGTGCCATCATTTATGTCAAACAAACGGCATTATCAAAGGTTCAAGGCTTATGCAAACAGTCAAAATGGTCATCACAGGTCCTTTCGCTGCTGGGAAAACGGAGTTCATCCAGACCATCAGCGAAATTGCGGTCGTCGCCACGGAGCGTAAGATTACCGACTTTACCAAAGCCATCAAAGACAATACGACCGTGGCGATGGATTTTGGCCGCATCACTGTCGATGATGACCTGGTCCTCTACCTTTTCGGCACACCAGGTCAGAAGCGTTTCGACTTTATGTGGGAGATCCTCTCCGAAGGGATGCTGGGGTTCATTGTGCTGGTCGATAGTACCCGCAGCGAAACGTTCAAGGAAGCGCGGCAAATCATCGACATCTTCCGCACGTTCTCCAATACCCCTTTTGTTGTGGCTGCCAACAAGCAAGATTTGGAAGATGCCTGGCCGCCAGAAGACCTGCGCATCATGCTTGATCTCGAACCTCACATCAAGGTGTTGCCTTGTGTGGCAACCGACCGGGAAAGTGTAAAAACCGTTTTGTTGGAATTGCTCTATTCCATTCTCGAAACATATGAAGACGACGAAGAAGAGCAATTCGAAGCCGACACAGAAACCAACTAAGCTTACGGAGTAGTGACGATGACAACACGTGAAGACCGAGACCTGCCGAACGCGACGCTTTATGTGCTTTTCAAAGCAATCGAAGAGGTCATGGGCGAGAAAGGCTTCCATGCCATGCTCAATGCCTCTGGATTGCAGCACTACATCGAAAACCCACCACCAAACAACCTGGATCGCGATGTCCATTTTTCAGACTATGCGCGGTTGCAAAAAGCCGTGATTGATTTCTATGGTCCACGTGGTGCTCGCGCTGTACTGTCCCAAATTGGGCGTGTCTTGTTCCGCTATACGATTGAGCAGCAACCCGCTATCTTAGGGCTGGCTGGGCTGGCGCTGAAAATGCTGCCCGAACAAGCCAAAGCCAAAACGATCATCAACCGTATTGCGGCTGCATCGGCAGAGCGCACCAATATGCCTTCAAGTGTGAAAGAAGACGACGAAGCGTGGTACTTGATTATGGAAGAGTGTCCCTGCGCCTTCCGCGAAAAGACACCCACAGGCCCCAGTTGCTTCACTTCCGTAGGGACGATTGCCGAAGCGCTACGTTGGGCAACCGGGAAGCACTACCTCGTTACGGAAGTGCAGTGCATCAATCAGGGTGATGCAACGTGCACGTACCGCATCGCCAAGAAGCCTCAATCCGAATAACCTGACCAGCACGAAAACGCCCCCGCACATGCGGGGGTGTTTTGTTGAGCGGTTTCCCATTTACTGCTGCATAGATTGATAGCGTACTTCGACACCCACTGCTACCTTTGTCAAAATCGTGAACACCCAAGCCCCCAACGCCCAAATGCCCACTGTGATCACCCATTCCACCCAGGTTGGTGAGTATTCGACGAAAATGCGCCCCCATGGTTCTGGCACGAAACCAGGGACGATGAGCCCCATCCCCTTTTCGATCCAGATGCCGACGAACAACAAGGCTGAGCAGAAATAGAGAAGAGGCTTCCGCCGTCGGAATTGTGGCACTGTCAGAATGATTGTGGCCAATGCCGTCATTGCTAGCGATGTCCACATCCAGGGTACAAGGGCGTTGTGTCCATCAAGTCCAAAAAACAGGTAGATAGCACTCTTGCTGTGTTCCGTAGGCCAGTAAAATTCCTTGAATATCTCGGAAATCAGCATGATGAGATTGACCTGTGCCGCCCCTGTGACAACCAGGCTCAATTTCTCGATGGTGCTATCGGTAATGGTGTAGGGGGTTGTACGCCGAATGATGCTGAGAATGAGAATCATCAACGCCGGTCCGGCCGCAAATGCCGATGCCAGGAAACGCGGCCCCAGCAAAGAAGAGTTCCAAAACGGACGTGCTGGCAAACCGGCGTACAAAAATGCTGTGACGAGGTGAATGCCCACTGCCCAAAAGAGCGAGAGAACGACACCGGGTAAATAGACTTTCGGATTGGGCTTCCGTCCATGGTAGTGGTTCCACAAAATGTAGAAGGGGATCGTGAGATTGATGAGTAGATACCCGTTCAACACAAGCACGTCCCACGTGAGCATGGAACGCGGCCAATTGAAAATACCTACCACGGGAAGCATGTGCCAAAGCCGCGCCGGTCCCCCCATATCCACGATGACGAATGCCAAACACATGATGAGGGCCGCTACTGCCATTCCTTCACCAAACAGCACGGCACGCACGAAATCCGTGTCGCGGAAGACGTATGTCGGCAAAACCAGCATCAACGCTGCTGCTGCGACACCAACCAAGAAGGTGAAGTTGGAGATGTACACCCCCCAACTCACATAGTCGTACATCCCCGTCGCAATGAGCCCCTCACGCAACTGGATGGTATACGCATATGCGCCCAACAACATGAGAAACGTCAAGAAGCCCATCCAGATGTGATAACGCAGGCTCCCCGCTGTCACGTTATCGATGGCATCTCGGAAGAACGCCAAAAATGCGCGCATGGTCTTCACTCCCTCGAAATTTCAATGCCGTTACGCACATGTCGTTACCGAGGCGCAACCGCTCAGCCTCAGTCCATGTAGTACCAGAACTTCGGTTCCGTTCCCAGGTCTTCCTTCAAGCGGAAGACTTTTTTGTTTTCCAAAATCCAGCGAATCTCGCTATTGGGATCGAGCAAGTTGCCAAACACACGCGCCCCCGTTGGGCAGGCTTCGACACATGCTGGCAATCGCCCCTGGCGGGTCCGCTGGATGCAGAAAGTACATTTTTCCATGACCCCCTTCTTGCGTAGGCGGTTGCCCAGGTAATGTTGGTTGAGGTTGATTTCCTCGACGGGCACATGGGGTGTCTTCCAATTGAAGCGCCGCCCGTCATACGGGCATGCGGCTTGGCAATAGCGACACCCAATACACCAATCGTAATCCACGACCACAATGCCATCTTCCTCTTTCCAGGTTGCCTGGACCGGGCAGACTTCCACGCAGGGCGGATTCTCGCAATGGAAACATTGCGTGCCGATGTAAAAGTGCCCCTCAGCCGGTACTTCGTGATAGAAGGAGTCGTTGGCACGTTCCATACTGAATCCACCCGCTGGAATCTCATGAATGCGAATGTAGCGCATGTCGGTGCTGCGATCTTGATTGTTTTCGAGGACACATGCCTTGATGCATTCCAGATAGCCACGGCATTTGGAGATGTTGAACGCATAGCCATAGAGCACGTTCTTGCGCGGCCCTTGCGTCGAAATCGTCGGGCGCTTGCCGGTTTCCAATTCTGCCAGGCGTTCCAAACGTTCGATGGTGGCGCGTTTCTCTTCCTCCGTCATCAAGCGATAATTCCGCTTGAAGTATTCCTCCAATTTGAGATTGGCTATCTCCCGTTTTTTCTCGTCCGCCTTGGCGAAGGGGAGCAACGGAGTACAGGCCGTTTGCAAGAACCCAAACCCCAATACCATCCCCATCGCCAACAATTTGACCGCTGTACGCCGATCGACTTGACGACTGAGCAACTGCGCCAGGCGCGACTGTGTGGGCGGCTCATCGGGCGGCATCTGTATTCCCGCGCGGCGTTCGGCATCCTCCCCCAGGTTGAACATGCGTTTCAATTCACCCCAGGTATAGGTATGCCCTTCTGTGCGCGGCAAACGCTCGACATCCACATCACGCACGTCATACTTCGAGAACATGCGGCGCACCAAATCACGCACGCCGATCTCTTCGGCGCTGCGTGCATCATGCGCACCTTCCATGTTGGCGCATTGCTCCGCCAGGTCACGCATGCTTCGTTCGTGTGCACTCATGGCCTCGTCGCTCCTTCATACACTTTTGGCGGAACCGCTGGCCAGCGGACATCCCATTCTGGCTCATGCGGGTCATGGCAATCTGCACATGTCTGCATCACACGAGGGGATGCCCAGCCCCCCACCTGCTTCCCATGCGCACCACCAAGCCAATCCTCGAATTGCGAGGCGTGGCATTGCGCACACACCTGGTAACTCTGGTCGAAATCGACCGACTGCCCCGCCAACGTGCGTAGCGCATCGACATTTTCTTCGACATCGTGGCAGGTTTCACACGTCATCGTTTGCGTACTCGCATGCACCAACGAGATATTCCAATGCTGCAACTGGCCTTCTTGCTCGCTCTGCGCGCGAAGCGTTGCCAACGAGTCTGTGTGGCACCGTGAGCACGGAAACTGCGTCAAATCCTCTTTGCGCGTGAGTACATACACTTCTTCTTGCAATGCTTCATGGTCGTCGGGCAATTGCAGCAACTGATACTGCTCTGTTTCGAGCAATGGGAGACGGCTGACGTCCACGCTCACTTCTTCATCAGCAGCACGAATGATCTCTTCCACGGACGATTCCGACGAAGGCAGGCGCTCAGGCGCACACGCTACCAACCCCAACAGCACCAAGCCAAGCATTCCCAAGTACCAGAAGGGTCGTTTCATGGGCGCACCTCCTCTCGTGCCCACTCGTCCTCGGTGCGCAAGGGCACATGGCATTGCAGGCAGTAGTTGCGTTCCAGGTGATCGGTACGAATTTCAGGTGGTGCGGCTGGCCCGACGTGGCACGCCGCACAATTTTCCCGCATCGCCGGGACAATCTCATGCGGCACAGGTGGTGGTGCGCCATCATACGCTTCGTTTCCCAAAGCAGGCGGTGGTGCCGGCATGAATGTATTTTCCTGGAAGAGCGTTTCTTCCTCCGAAGCCGGCACATGGCATTGCGTACAGCTGACCAAGTCCGGGTGGGGTGCCACAGGCGCATACGCCTCCATTGGGGGCACATACCCGCCTGTCTCGTGGCACTGCAAGCAATCCTTTCCGCCATACGCCATTGCATCATCCACCGCATGGGGCACCCACGGTGGTGCACCATCGTAGGCACGGCGCGCATAATACGTATCCAGTGTACGCACTTTCCCCATCACAGGGGCTTGGGGCGTGTACGCCTGCATGACATCGAGATAAGCAAGGCTCCCGGTTTCGATGTGCTGCGGCGCCGGACGAGCGGCTTCGACGTCGGTGGTCGGGCTCGTATCCAATTTGGCCGAAACTTGCCCCGACAGCCAGCTTGTGCCCAGCACGTAAGCCGTGGCCGCCATGAGCAGAACTGCCAACCCGATGAAAACCAGGCGGTGTCCGGTGCGCAGCCATCCATGTTGGTTGGCATTGCGTTCGTTCATGAGACTACCCTCTCGATACGCACAGCGCACTTCTTGTAATCCGGTTCTTTCGAGATCGGACAAAAGGCATCGAGTGTCACTTCATTGATGAGCATGGATTCGTCGAAGAAGGGCACGAAGACATGTCCCCGTTGTGGAAGCCCACGGAAGTTGATCGCCGCTGGCAATACGACCTCACCACGGCGGCTGATGACACGCACCAAGTCGCCAGCCCGAATGCCCAGATCCTTGGCATCATCCGGGTGCAGCTCGACATAGGCATGGGGCATCGCACGGTGTAATACCGGAATGCGGCGCGTCATACTGCCGGTGTGCCAATGCTCCAACACACGCCCCGTACTCAGCCAGAATGGGTACTCGTCGTCGGGTGATTCGGCGGGTGGTTCATACGGGCGAAAGATGAGCCACGCTTTGCCATCCGGCTTGCCGTAGAAGTAGAAATCATCCGCATATTCAGCAGCCAATGGGTCGTACTCGGCGTTGTAGCGCCACAATGTTTCCTTTCCATTCACGAATGGCCACATGACACCTGGGCGCCGTTTGAGTTCTTCATAGGGTGCCATCTCATGCTTCGGTCCAGCGTGGAAACGGCGATACTCGTTCCAGATGGCTTCGATATGATCTTCCTCGCTCCACGGAAACCACTTTTCGTACCCCAACCGGCGCGCGACCTCGATCAACTGCCACGTGTCGCTCATCGCCTCGCCGGGCGGTTCGATCATCTTGTTCCAATGCTGGGTGCGCCGCTCGGAGTTTCCGAAGAAGCCTTCGCGTTCGATCCACATCGCTGAGGGGAGGATCACATCGGCAACATCCGTGGTCGGCGTAAAATAGACATCCGAAACCACAATGAAGCGGCCATCTTTGAGCGCCCCATCCCGATAGCGACGCAACTTGGGCAACGTGACCATCGGGTTGGTGACCTGAATCCACATGAAGCGGATCTCGCCCCGGTCGAGTGCGCGGAACATTTCGACCGTATGGTAGGTCGGCTTGTCGGGGATGTTTTCGAGTGGCACATCCCAAATCTCCGCCGCCTGCTTGCGCGCCTTTTCGCTCGTCACCGGGCCACCCGGCAAACGCTGGGTGAGTGTCCCTACTTCACGCACGGTTCCACAGGCGCTTGGCTGCCCTGTCAGCGAGAAGGGGCTATTCCCCGGCTCGCTGATCTTGCCTACCAGCAGGTGAATGTTATAGATGAGATTGTTCATCCACGTTCCACGCACATGCTGATTGACCCCCATGCACCAGAACGAGGTGACTTTTTTGTTGGGGTCGCCATACAGAGCAGCAAGATAGCGGATATCCTCGACCGAAACGCCCGAAAGTTTCGATACTTTCTCTGGGGTGTAGTCTTGCAAATAATCCACGAACTCATCGTAGGTAAGATCCGTCAGCTCATCGGAAAATGCGAATTTATCTTCCAGCCCATAGCCGATATTCGTCTTGCCCTTCTTGAAGACGACATGCTCCCGCACGAATTCTTCTTTCACCCAGCCATTGCGCACGATCTCGTAGCAAATTGCATTCGCAATCGCCAGATCGGTTTGGGGATTGAAGAGGATCGACTTGTCGGCAGCCACACTCGTGCGCGTGGTGCGCGTTGCTAGGTCGATGATCTTCACATGCGGACGCAGGCGGCGTTGTTCCAACATGCGCGAGAAAAGCACCGGGTGCATTTCCGCCATATTGTTGCCCCACAGCACGAAGACATCGGCATGATCGATATCGGCATAGTTACCCATCGGCTCGTCCAAGCCAAACGCGGACAAGAAGCCTGTGACAGCGCTTGCCATACAGAGCCGCGCATTCGCCTCGACGTTGTTGGTGCCAATCAGCCCCTTGAAGAGTTTGACCGCCACATAACCATCGGGGATCGCCCATTGCCCTGAACCATAGATAGCAACGGCGTCCTTGCCATGCTGCTCGATGGTCTCTTTCATCTTTTGGGCGACCAGATCCAGCGCCTCGGCAATCGGCACCGGTTCCAGTTTTCCATTGCGACGCACGTAGGCGGTCTTCAAACGATCCTTGCCGTAAAGGGCCAAGATGGAATGGTACCCCTTGACACACGCCAACCCCTTGTTGACCGGCGAGTTGGGGTCCCCCTTGACGGCCACGGCTTTGCCATTGCGCACTCCGATCAACAATCCACACCCCACGCCGCAAAAGCGACAGGGCGCCTTGTCCCACACAATGTCATCCTGGAAGGCTTCGTTGCCACCTTCTTCGGGCATGAATGGGCGTGCAAACGTCACATTGGGGGCGAGGCTCGCCGCGGCTGTGGCAGCGGCCGTCGCAGCCATTCGTTTGAGAAACTCGCGACGTGTGATCATGGGAATGCTCCTCACTCCTCGTCTCGATATGCAGCGACAAGCGCCAGGCATTGCAATCCATCGAGCGCCAACAAGCGTTGTTCCAATGCTTTTTCAGCTGCTTCGTTGGGGGTGTCGGTGATCAAAATGAAGAGATCGTGGTTGGTGGACGGAATGATTTCACATTGTGGCATGGCCTGCAACGTGCGCCGCAACGCTGCCGCACGCTCGGGCACAGGATACGCCAGGTAACTTTTGATTGGCATGGCACCCTCCTCGACGCATACGATATTCGTAATACCACCATACCTCATAGATGTTCGGCCGGCATCCGGCATTCGTCTTGTTTTCTCCCTAGCCGATAGGCCAGGCGGTTCGCCGATTCGCAGATCCTATTTGCTCTGGCATTCACAAAGTACCCCGATGCCCTTCCGATCTCTTTGCGCTGGCGCAAAGAGCACCATACGAGGTGATCTTCGTCACCTAACGCCGCATGACACTCCACATGAAAGATGACGCATTTGGTCAACATTCGATACACGGAAAGCGCACCTCGAAGACGCCAAAACCGACAAAGAGGGCAATCACTTCCCCACAGCACCAGGTACTTGGTTTGCCTCTCGTCATACATTCCATGTGACATGTCGTCCCCGAAAAACGACAATTGCCACTACACATCAGCCCCATCTACGCCTATCGTGTTCGACGATGGGCTCAGAGAGACTGCGTCACATGGAGGTGCGCACATGGCACAAGCGTCAGCCACGCGTTTACGTTCTTCATTCGAATCACCCCAACGTTGGGTCTACAGTTTCGACGAACTCGACCTTGCCGAGCGTCACGTCGGTGGCGATTGGGATGCCGTGCGCGGCTTGTTGGGCGGCAAGGGCGCCAACTTGGCCGAAATGACACGCCTCGGTATCCCCGTTCCCCCTGGGTTTACCATCACCACAGAAGCCTGCATCGCCTATCTCGACGCTGGCGAACACCTTCCCGAAGGGGTGTGGGAACAGGTTCTCGACGCGCTCCACCGCGTCGAAGCCAAAATGGGACGACGATTTGGCGACCCCAACACCCCACTGCTGGTTTCGTGCCGGTCAGGCGCCAAGTTTTCCATGCCTGGGATGATGGATACCGTACTCAACATCGGGCTCAACGACACCACCATGCTCGCGATGGCGCGGCTCACCAACGATGCTCGTTTTGCCCATGACATCTACCGCCGCTTGCTTCAAATGTTCGGCAATGTGGTCCTGGGCATTCCCGATGACTATTTCGAGGCTGTCATCGCTGCCGCCCGTCGCCGTGCTGGCGTGCGTGACGACAGTCAGGTGCAGGCTGAAGATTGGAAACCGGTCATCGCTGAATTCAAAGCCATCATCCGCCGCGAAACAGGGCAGGATTTTCCGCAAGACCCCTTTGAGCAACTGCGCCTGGCCATCGAAGCCGTTTTCAAGTCGTGGAATGGCAAACGCGCTGTGGATTACCGGAATGCCACGGGCATCCCCCACACGCTGGGAACAGCAGTCAACGTCCAAAGCATGGTCTTTGGCAACCTGGGCGAAGACTCTGGCACTGGGGTGGTCTTCAGCCGGAACCCCGCCACTGGCGAAAACGAGCTCTACGGCGACTACCTCGACAATGCACAGGGCGAAGACGTGGTGGCAGGTATTCGCGCGGTGAAGCCCATCAGCATGCTCGCCCAGGAAATGCCCGCCATCTACGAACAGTTGCACGACATCGCCAAGCGGCTGGAACGCCACTTCCGTGACGTGCAGGATATCGAGTTCACCATCGAAAAGGGCAGACTCTGGATTTTGCAAACACGCGACGGGAAACGCACCGCCCGCGCCGCCATCCGTTTTGCCGTAGATTTCGTGCAAGAAGGGTTGATCGAACCGCAAGAAGCGGTGTTGCGCGTCTCGCCGCAACAGGTGGAACGCTTTCTCCACCCACGCTTCGAGCAGCACGTGCGCCAGAAAGCCATCAAAGCCGGGCGGCTGCTCGTCGAAGGGGTGAACGTCTCGCCCGGTGCGGCTGTCGGCATGGCAGCCTTCGACGCCGACACCGCCGAAGAATGGGGGAAAGCCGGCAAACCCGTCATCATGGTGCGCCCCGAAACCAAACCCGACGACGTTCACGGCATGATTGCCTCGAAGGGCATCCTTACCGCCCTGGGGGGGAATTCCAGCCACGCCGCCATCGTTGCCCGCCAGTTTGGCATTCCCGCGGTGGTAGGGTGCCATGACATGCACATCGACCTCGAAAAGCGGCTGTTCCGCGTTGGCTCTCTCGAAGTGCGTGAAGGTGACTGGCTCTCGATTGACGGGAGCACAGGTGACGTCTTCCTTGGGCAATTGCCCACCGTCATGCCCGACTTGCACGACCCCTACCTGTCCACACTGCTCGTCTGGGCCGACGAATTCCGCACGCTCGAAGTCTGGGCGAACGCCGACCTGCCCAAAGATGCGCAACGCGCCCGCGATTTTGGCGCACAAGGATTAGGACTCGTGCGGACCGAACACATGTTCCTCGGCGAAGACCGCCTGCCCATCGTGCAACGCATGATTTTGGCAGAAACCAACGAGGAACGCGCCGCCGCGCTCGCCGAATTGCTGCCCATTCAGCGTGCCGATTTCGAAGGACTGTTCCGCGTCATGGATGGCCTGCCCGTCATCATTCGCCTGATCGACCCACCACTGCACGAATTCCTGCCGCGCTACGAAACGCTGCTCAGTGAGGTCGAACGCTTGCAAATCACTGCTCCCCACTCACCCGAACGGCGCCAAAAAGAAGACCTCCTGCACGCCATCGAACGCCTACGCGAAGGCAACCCCATGCTTGGCTTGCGTGGTGTGCGCCTCGGCATCGTCATGCCCGACATCATGAAAATGCAAGTGCGCGCCATGTTCGAAGCCGCCTGCGCCTGTGCCCTGGAAGGCGTCCGTGTCCATCTGGAAGTGATGATTCCCCTTGTGGCACATGTCAACGAACTACGTCGCATGCGCGACATCCTCGAAACCGAAGCCAACGCCGTCATGCACGAATTTGGCGTGCAAGTGCCCTATGCATTCGGCACGATGATCGAAGTTCCACGGGCTGCGCTCACCGCCGACGAAATCGCCGACGTCGCCGAATTTTTTTCCTTCGGCACCAATGATCTCACGCAAATGACCTACGGCCTCAGCCGCGACGACGCCGAAGGGGCCTTCCTGCTCGACTACCTGGAACAGGGCATCCTGCCCGCCAACCCCTTCCAAACGCTCGACACCAACGGCGTTGGGCAGCTCATGCGGCTGGCCGTCGAAAAAGGTCGCACCACACGCCCCAACCTGCACATTGGCATTTGTGGTGAACATGGGGGCGACCCCGCCAGCATCGCCTTCTGCCACACGCTGGGTCTCAACTATGTCAGTTGCTCGCCATACCGCGTGCCGGTGGCACGCCTGGCAGCGGCCCATGCCGCCCTGACACAAGGCTAGCAATGCGGGCTGGCGCACATTCTACCCGCCCAGCCCACCACAATTCCATCGACACGGGAAGGAGGTTCACATGTCAGCAGAACAGACCTATGTCACCATAGATGGCAACGAAGCCGCCGCCTATGTGGCCTACCGTACCAACGAAGTCATTGCCATCTATCCCATCACACCAGCATCGCCTATGGGCGAACTGGCCGACCTGTGGAGTGCCCAAGGCAAACCCAACATCTGGGGAAGTGTGCCCCGCATTGTCGAAATGCAATCCGAAGGGGGGGCGGCTGGTGCGGTACACGGCTCATTGCAGGCTGGCGCCCTGACCACGACCTTCACCGCCAGCCAGGGCTTGTTGCTGATGATTCCCAACATGTACAAAATCGCCGGGGAGCTGACCAGCACGGTCTTCCACATCGCCGCCCGCTCGGTCGCCACGCACGCGCTCTCCATCTTTGGCGACCACAGCGACGTGATGGCGGCACGCGCCACCGGTTGGGCAATGCTCTTTGCTGGTTCGGTGCAAGAAGCGCACGACTTTGCCTTGATCGCCCAAGCGAGCACGCTCGCCGCACGCGTCCCATTTCTGCACATCATCGATGGCTTCCGCACATCACACGAAATCAACAAAATCGCCAAACTGCCCGATGCCGTCATCCGCGCCATGATCGACGACGACCTGGTACGTGCTCACCGTGCCCGTGCCCTTTCGCCAGACCGCCCCTTCATTCGGGGCACGGCGCAAAACCCCGACGTCTTCTTCCAATCGCGCGAAGCCGCCAACCCCTACTACCTGGCGACACCGCGCATCGTCCAGGAAACGATGGACCGCTTCGCCGAGCTGACGGGGCGGCGCTATCACCTCTTCGACTACGTTGGCGCCCCCGACGCCGAGTGCGTGGTCGTCCTCATGGGGTCTGCCACCCAAACCGCCGAAGAAACGGTGGAGCATCTGCTGGCACAGGGCGAAAAAGTGGGCGTGCTCAAAGTGCGGCTCTTCCGCCCATTCAGCACCGAACATTTCGTGCAGGCATTGCCCTCAACCGTGCGCGCCATCGCCGTGCTCGACCGCACGAAAGAACCCGGAAGCGCTGGCGAACCGCTCTACCAGGACGTGGTAACAGCTTTCACCGAAGCGTATGCCGCCGATCTCTGGCAGGGTGAACAGCTGCCACGGATCGTTGGGGGGCGCTATGGCCTTGCATCCAAAGAATTCGATCCGGCCATGCTCATCAGTGTCTTCGACGAATTGAAGCAAGAAAAACCCAAGAATCACTTCACCGTCGGCATCATCGACGATGTCACCCACACGAGCCTGCCCTGGGATGCCTCGCTCGACATCGAACGCGACGACGTGGTGCGTGCCGTTTTCTGGGGGCTGGGCTCCGACGGGACGGTCAGCGCCAACAAAAACTCCATCAAAATCATCGGCGAAACCACGCCCTTCTATGCACAAGGCTATTTCGTCTACGACTCGAAAAAAGCGGGCGCACGCACCATCTCGCACCTACGTTTTGGACCACGCCCCATCAAGAGCGCCTACCTCATCAAGAACGCCAACTTCGTCGCCGTGCACCAGTTTGGCTTCTTGCAGCGCTTCGACGTGCTGGAACCAGCACAGGAAGGCGCAACGGTGTTGCTCAACGCGCCCTTTGGCCCCGATGACGTCTGGAACCGCTTGCCGCGCGAGGTCCAGGAAACCATCATCGAGAAACACCTCAAACTCTATGTCATCGACGCCTACAAGCTGGCGCGCGAACTGGGGCTGGGTGTGCGGATCAACACCATCATGCAAACCTGCTTCTTCGCCCTGAGCAACGTCATTCCGCTTGAAGAAGCCATTGCCAAAATCAAAGAATACATCCGCAAGACCTACGGCAAGCGGGGCGAAATCATCGTACGCAAGAACTTTGCCGCGGTGGATGCCGCGCTGGAACATCTGCACGAGGTCCCGGTCCCATCCACCATCACCAGCACGATTGAAATGATGCCCCCCGTGCCTGCCAACGCTCCGGAATTCGTGCGTAATGTGACGGCGAAGATGATTGCCGGCCAGGGCGATTGGCTGCCAGTGAGTGCCTTGCCCACCGACGGCACCTACCCCAGCGGCACCACGCGGTGGGAAAAGCGCAACATTGCGCTGGAAGTGCCCGTTTGGGAGCCAGACATCTGTATCCAATGCGGGAAGTGTGTGCTGGCGTGTCCGCACCAGGTCATCCGTGCCAAAGTGGTGGACGAAGCGGCACTTGCCAACGCGCCCGAAGGTTTCAAATACGCCGATGCCCGCTGGCGTGAATTGCCCGGCATGAAGTACACGCTGCAAGTCGCGGTGGAAGATTGCACAGGGTGCTCGCTCTGCGTCGAAGTCTGCCCCGCCAAGGACAAGCGTGCCGTGGGGCGCAAAGCCATCAACATGGCACCACAGTTGCCCCTGCGTGAACAAGGACGCAAGCATTGGGACTTCTTCCTGCAACTGCCTGAACCACCACGCAACGACGGGCTCTCGTTCACCAACGTCAAGAACACGCAACTGCTCGAACCGCTCTTCGAGTTCTCGGGCGCCTGTGCGGGGTGTGGTGAAACGCCCTACCTGGGCTTACTGACCCGCCTCTTTGGCGACCGCATCCTGGTGGCGAACGCAACAGGGTGTTCCAGCATCTACGGCGGGAACCTCCCCACCACGCCCTGGGCCTACAACAAAGAGGGACGTGGCCCCGCCTGGAGCAACTCGCTCTTCGAGGACAACGCTGAATTTGGGCTGGGGATGCGCCTTGCACTCGACAAGCAAGCCGAATACGCCCGCGAACTGGTGCAGCGCTTGCGCGACATCATCGGGCACGATCTTGCCGATGCAATCTTGAACGCCGACCAGTCGGACGAGGCGGGCATCCAGGCACAGCGTGAACGGGTGGCACAGATGAAGACCCGCTTGGCGAACCTCGACGACGAAGATGCCTGGAACCTGCTCGAAGTCGCCGATGCACTGGTGCACAAAAGTGTCTGGATTGTCGGTGGCGATGGCTGGGCGTACGACATCGGCTACGGCGGGCTCGACCATGTGCTCGCCAGCGGGCAAAATGTCAACATCCTGGTGCTCGACACCGAAGTCTATTCCAACACAGGGGGGCAATCCTCGAAGGCGACCCCGCTGGGCGCTGTCGCCAAATTTGCCGCCAGTGGCAAACGAACCCCCAAGAAGGACCTGGGGCTGATGGCCATCTCCTACGGCAATGTCTATGTGGCGCAGGTCGCCATGGGTGCAAACGACAAACAGACCATCCAAGCCTTCCTCGAAGCCGAATCCTACGACGGGCCGTCGATCATCATCGCTTATTCGCACTGCATCGCTCACGGCATCGATATGGCCAAGGGGTTCGCGCAACAAAAACTGGCCGCCGAGACCGCCTACTGGCCGCTCTACCGCTACGACCCGCGCCGCAAAGCCGAAGGCAAGAACCCATTGCAGCTCGATTCCAAGCCACCCAAGCGCCCACTCAAGGCATACGTGCTCAACGAAAACCGCTACCGCATCCTCGAAAAAGGTGCACCCGAAACGTTCGAGCACCTGCTGGAAGAAGCGCAAACGTGGGTCATCGAACGGTGGCACCATCTGGAAGAACTGGCGCAGGAAGAACCTGTGCACACTCATGCCTAGCCAATCAGCTGTCAAGGGGGGCGGTGAAGCCCCCCTACAAGCCCATCGAGGAGGATGAACCATGCCCGATCTGACAACGACCTACCTTGGTATGAAACTGGCACATCCCATCGTGCCATCCGCATCGCCGCTTTCACGCTCACTCGACGGCATCGAACGCATGGCCGAAGCAGGGGCTTCTGCCATCGTCATGTACTCGTTGTTCGAGGAGCAAATCACGCTCGAAAGCCAACATCTCGACCATTACCTGGTGTACGGCAGCGAAAGTTATGCCGAAGCGCTGAGCTACTTTCCCGACATTCACGACTACAATGTGGGGCCTGATGAGTATTTGGAGCTGATTCGCCGTGCCAAAGAAGCCGTGGATATTCCCATCATCGGGAGCTTGAATGGCGTTTCCACCGGTGGGTGGATCGAATACGCCCGCTACATTCAAGAAGCAGGCGCCGACGCTATCGAACTCAACCTCTACTACATCCCCACCAATCCAGAACTATCGAGCGCCGAAGTGGAACGAATGTACCTCGACGTGGTGCAGCACGTGCGCCAAAATGTACGCATTCCCATTGCGGTCAAAGTTGGCCCCTCTTTCAGCGCCTTTGCCAACATGGCGAAACGCTTTGCCGAAGCAGGCGCCAACGGGCTCGTCCTCTTCAACCGCTTCTACCAACCCGATTTCGATCTCGAAACGCTGGACGTGGTGCCGCGGCTCGTCCTCAGCAGCCCACACGAAGTGCGCCTGCCGCTCCACTGGACGGCGATCCTCTATGGGCGCATCGACGTCGATCTGGCGATTACCAGCGGGGTCCACACGCATGAAGAAGTTCTGAAGGGCATCATGGCGGGCGCCAATGTGACGATGATGGCATCGGCCTTGCTCAAAAACGGTGTCGAACACCTGCGCACCGTCCTGGATGACGTCCGTGCCTGGATGGAAGAACACGAATACGAATCCATCGAACAAATGCGTGGCAGCATGAGCCAGATGAACGTTGCCGAACCGGCCGCCTTCGAGCGCGCCAACTACATGAAAGTGCTCGCTTCCTGGCGTGATGACCCGACAGGCATGTTGCTCTAACAAAGGCGCGACGCACTTTGGAAGTGCGTCGCGCCTCTCCCACCTCACCTGATGCCCCCTCATGCGTCCCCCCTGCACCTGAACGCCGTCAACCAAAAAGAAACCACTTCTTCCCCTGCGTCGTTTCCGCTTTCGGCGGTGGCTCCTCAGCCGAAGGCGCAACGCACTTTGG
>WFOS01000091.1 GCA_015487975.1 Ardenticatena sp. | reverse complement strand
TCGAGTTCCGCGGCAACCAGACCACGAATGGCAACGGCGGCGCCGTTTACAACCAGAACAGCAACCCTGATTTCACCGACGTCAACATCTGGTACAACAACGCTGGCGACAATGGCGGTGGCATGGCCAACGACAACAGCAGCCCCACGCTCACCAACGTCGTCATTCAGAACAACACCGCCACCAGTAACGGCGGTGGCATGTTCAACGGAAACGGCAGCGCTCCGCGCATCGAAGACACCCTCTTCTCCAGCAACCAGGCGGCGCTCGATGGTGGCGCCATCTACAACGAGAACAGCAGCCCCACCATCGTTGGCATCACCCCAGGGGCCGCCTCCTTCGCCAACAACACTGCCACCAATGGTGGTGCCATGTTCAACGCCACTAGCACCATCACCATCACCAACGTCGCCTTCCTCACCAACACGGCCTCCGTGGATGGCGGCGCTATCCTCAATGCGAACAGCGGCGGCTCGCTCGCCAATGTCGAGTTCCGTGGCAATCGGGCGAATGACGATGGTGGCGCCATCTACAACGACAATAGCACGCCAGTGTTCACCAACGTGACGTTCGATGGGAATTCAGCCGCAGACACAGGCGGGGGGATGAGCAACCGCAACAACAGCCATCCGCTCATCACCACAAGCACGTTCCGCAACAACAGCGCTGATTTCGGTGGTGGTATTGCCAACATCACGGCCACGCTGACGTTGACTGGCACGACCTTCATCAGCAACACGGCTTCGACAGACGGCGGTGGGATGTTCAACCAGGGCGCAAGCCCCAGCCTCACCAATGCTACCTTCCAAAACAACACAGCGATGAACGATGGCGGTGGCCTGTTCAACAATGGAAGCAGCCCCACACTGACGAACGTCACTTTCGCTGGAAACCGGGCATTCGATGATGGCGGCGGCATGTACAACGAGTACGGCAGCAACCCCATGTTGACCAACGTCACTTTCGACGGCAACGAGGCCACAGCAACGGGTGGGGGGATGTCGAATTGGTTCAATAGCAGCCCCATGCTCGCTACCGTTTCGTTCGTGGACAATATGGCCGAGGGCGACGGTGGTGGCATGGAAAACTACGACAACAGCAGCCCCACGCTCGTCAACGTGACCTTCGTCAACAACTCGGCCGGTGGGAACGGCGGCGGCATGGACAACGATACCAGCAGCAACCCCACGCTGACGAATGTCACCTTCGCTGGAAACTACGCAACGAGCAGCGGTGGTGGGGTCCACAATACGAACAGCAGCACCCCAACCCTGGTCAACGTCCTCATTGCCGGCAGCAGTTCCTTTGGCGGTGATTGCGTCAACGCCAATGGCGGTGCTCTCGATGGCACTTCATCCAACAACTTGATCGAAGATAGCACCAACGCCTGCGGCCTGACGAACAATGCAGATGGCAACATCGTCGGCCTCAATCCCAACCTTGGCCCCATGACCGACTTCGGCGTTCCTGGTGGTTTGGTTGTCCCATTGACCTTCGGTTCGCCTGCTGTGGACGCTGGCACGAACGTAGGGTGCCCAACCACCGACCAACGCGGCCAGGCACGCCCGGTTGGCAAGGCATGCGATATCGGCGCCTACGAGCTGCTCTTCTACCAGGCGATGCTGCCATTGGTGTTCCATCAGGAACCCACGTTCCCCTTCCAGGTCGGGCCCAAAATTCCCGCCCGCGCCGTGACCATGACGGGCGAAACGTTCTACTCGACGACCATCACGATCCCGTCCACACTTCCAACGAGCGGGCGCTTCTACTTCTCGGGATCGAAGACATCGCCCACCCCAATATTGGTGGATGATGGGCTCTTCGTTCTCGTAGATGGCACGGTCGATTTCAGCCACAACTTCGCCTCGAACGGATTGCCAAGTGCCGCCGTCGTGGAGATTCCACGTGCCACCATGGAGCGTTGGGCTGGCAAAGACATCGTGGTCGAGTATCGCGATATCTACGGCGGGATCGTCTGGGCAGACGAAATCTGGCTGATCTGGGTTCCCTGAACGCGCGCCTGATGTCAACAGAGCCACATCGGGGCAGATCTGTAGCTCTGCCCCGATGTGAGAACGACGACACCGAACCCTAGACAAGGAGGCTATATGACTACACCACGCGCATTCCTCTTGTTCGGTCTGCTCATCATGCTCGCACTCGCAGCATGCAGTGGGACATCCCCCTCGGAACGTGAAGCGGCTGCACCAGCAGAGCCAACCGCCACGCCCATGCCTACACAGGCTCCCACACAACCCTTAGAACCAACCGCGCCACCTGCGCCAACGCCCACGGCGGTTCCGACGCCGCCAACGCCTGAACAATCGTCGCCACCCTCGAACAGCGAGGATCTTTCCGGCTATGAAATCAATCTCTACGAGGGCAACGGCTTTTCGATTTTCTATCCGCCCGGCGCCGAAGCACGTTCGACGAAGACCGAAAATGGGATCGCCATTGTGGGGCCCGATGTTGCCGTCCGTTCTCCTGATGTCGATTGGCTGTACGAAGGGCCAGCGTACACGTTCGGCATCGAAACCTTCGAGAACGCCGAAGGCCAAGACATCGAGACGTGGACACGCAACTTCTTGTTGACAGCGTGGCAACAAGCCAAAGAAGGGGGCTTGACCCCACCTGAAATGTACCCCGTGACCGAAGATGGAGAAATTATCGAAGAGGCACTGCGTTCCACGACCGTTCGCGGCCAACCTGCCATCCTTGTAGAAAGCAACGTCTTCGGTTTTCTCTCGCTTTCCTACTATGTCCCGTGTGGCGCACAAGTTGCAAGCCTTACGTTCCAATTCGACGACGAACCCGCAGCAGGGACGAATCCGTTGGTTCCACTTCAAGAAGCCATCTACCCGCTGCTCAAAGATGGGTTCTGGTGCACGAGCGATGAAGCGCCCTCACTGTTGGAAGCCCTTGCCCAAGCCAATGCAGAGGGGCCCCAAGATGAGACCATCTACCGCCTCGATGTGTATCGCGATGAAAACGGCACGTTTGGCCTCGCGTATCCGGCCAATGCGCAGCTTGTGCCCGCGAAAGGTGGTTCAGGAATGACCATCCTTGGCCCTGAGAGCAGTGGTCGCGTGGCTGATGGTGATGGGACGTATAGTGGCCCTGCTTATGCACTCGATATTGCAACATTCGAGATGAGCAACGCATCAACCGGCTATGAAGCAGAAACCTGGGCACGCGAGTATGTGCTTAGTCTCTGGGAAGAGGAGAAACAACAAGGGACGCCCACAGGCTCACTCCCCGTTTCGGAAGATGGCGTGATCGATGAAAGCCGCGTTGGTGTTACACTCCTCGATGGTGAACCTGCATTCTGGGTGCAGTACTCCAACTCCGGCTCAACATATCGGGCTTTCTATTTTCGCTGCATCGACCGCATCGTCCAGGTCGGATTTCGCGAAGAAATTCCGGCCAATCAACCGCTGGCCGATGTACAGCGTGATCTGTACAGCCTTATCCTGAATACGTTCGAGTGTGCACCCCCTCGATAAATGTGTCAGCCGCACGAAGAAGCCGCCCCGCCGTGGGGCGGCTTTTCGCGTCGTGCAAGCCGTCACCCTTCACGCGCCAAACGCCCTTCACGCTTGGCGTAGCGTTCCGCCACCATGAACAGCCGCACGCCGAGCGGTACCGATACAACACCAGCCACCAACAACGGCCAGATGGACGCCCAGAGACTCCCCAGCGTCGCCCCTTCCAAAACAGCCTGCCGCATGCCTTCCAGCACATAGGTAGCAGGCGAGAGATACGAAAACGGTCGAATCCACGTTGGCAACACGCTCACCGGGTAGTAAATCCCGGACACGAGCAGCAACACCGCTTGCACAACGTTCGTCATCTGCGCCCCGCGTTCGGGGAAAAGCAGCGGTAGAATCGCCGCCATGATGCCGAGCCCGATGAACGAGACACTTCCCAACACCAGAATCACCGTGGCCGCCGCCAGGTTGGCTCGGCTCAAATCGAGGTCGAAGAAGACGACCACGGTGAAGAGAATCACCGCCGTATGAAACACCCCATACACCAGCGAGAAGAGCGTCGTGCCTACCAAGTGGGTAAACCGCGAGATGGGCGCCATGAGGGTGTATTCGATGGTGCCCTCCCAGCGCTCCCATGCAATCATGTCCGACACGATGCTAAACACAACGCTCAAAAAATGCCACACCAGTGTCCCAATGAGCAGGTACATGACCATGTACTGCGTATCGATAGGCTGGCCAGAAATCTCCGACGCCCCCGCTCCAATGAAGGTAACCGCCAGCGAGTTCGCAATGCTGTACGCCAGCCAGACAACTTCCCACCCCCAATAGCGCTTCACCAGATTGAAGTTGCGTTCTACGAAGGCATACGACGCTCCCAACTCGCGCCGCACCACATGATTCATGCCACACCTCCTACACCCAGGTTCTCTTGTTCATCGCTCAATGCACGCCCTGTCAACGCCATGAAGACATCTTCCAGCGTTGGCTCATGCCCGTTTCGGCGCGCGATGGCTTTCAATTCGGCGAGCGTGCCTTCTGCCACGATACGCCCACGGTCGATAATGGCGATACGGTCACACAATCGCTCGGCTTCGTCCATGTCGTGCGTGGTGAGGACCACTGTGGTATCGTAGCGATCACGCAACGTGCGAACGAACGCTTGCACCTCGCGTTTGGAGCGTGGATCGAGCCCGGTTGTTGGCTCATCGAGCAACAAGAGGCGCGGACGTGTCAACAGGGCACGCGCCACAGCGACTTTCTGCTGCATCCCACGCGACATCTTTTCCATGGGGCGGAAAATGGCCGCTTTTTCGAGCCCAAGCCGCGTCAGCACCTCGACAATCTCATGCCGTGCCACTTTCGGATCGAGCCCATAGAGCCGCGCACCGAACATCAAGTTTTCCATCGGCGATAACTTCTTGAAAAACGAGGCCTCGACCGAGACGCGGTTGATGAGTTCTTTGACAATACGCTCCTCGCGCACCACATCGTGCCCAAAGACGCGAATCGTGCCCGCGTCGGGGAGCAACAAGGTGGAAATGCAGCGAATGAGCGTCGATTTGCCCGACCCATTGGGCCCCAAAATACCGTAGATCTCACGCGGGGCGACACGCAACGAGACATCGTCCAACGCGACCACTTGTTGCACATCTTTTTTGCGGTGCCACGGCCAGTGCCGTCCCCTCTCTTTCTCGAAGACTTTGCGCACATGGCGCACATCAAGCGCGAGCGCATTGGTTGTCATCGTTCATCTCCTTTCACGTCACATTACCCGACAAAAAAACCGCGAGCATTGGTCTTTCTAGGCTCGCGGCATCAAGAGACGAAAAAGCCGCGGGCACTGGGACGCCCGCGGCCGTGAACGTCAAAGCACGCAGTCAGCCGGCAGGCGCATAGGGCCCTCCAAAAACGAGCATCTGGGAGATGTGTCGCCATTTCATCGTCATGCACCTGCCTGATTCAATGCATTGGTGGCTCTCACCGATATGTGAAGCAGATTTAGTGTAACGACAACGCATCATGCTGTCAACATTTGCCCAAGGCGGAACCCCAGCAACTTCTTTCACCGACACACGTATAGGCATTTTGTCGGCTGGCACAACCATCCGACCGTCATTCGTTCTGCATGTTTGAAAGGAGGCCCCCCGTGCGCACCTCAAACCTTTGCCACGATGCCCTCATCATCCCACTTGTTCGCTGGTTCACCTTCTCGATGCTGTTTCTCTTTGGGATCACCGCCCCTTCTGCCGCTATCGCCACTCCCAATACGTCTGTGTGGAGCCAACAGGCCAAACTCGTTCCTGCCGACATCGGCGAAGACGACAACGCTGGCTTCAGTGTGGCCCTCGACGGTGATACGGCTGTCATCGGTGCACCGTACCACAACAACATGGGCGCTGTCTACGTTTTCGTCCGCACTGGTACCGTATGGGCACAGCAAGCCAAACTCACTGCCAGCGATGCCGCCCCCTATGACGCTTTTGGCATTGCAGTCGCCATCAGTGGAGAGACGATTGTCGTTGGAGCAACAGGCGATGATGACAACGGCCCAGGCAGTGGGTCAGCCTATGTCTTCGTGCGGAGTAGCGGCACATGGACCGAAACCGCCAAATTGACCGCCAGCGATGGTACCGACAGCGATGCTTTTGGCCGTGCCGTCGCGATCGACGGCAATACCATTCTTGTCGGTGCCACCGATACAGCAGCCAATAATGCCTTGCATGCCGGCGCTGCCTACGTCTTCGCGTACAATGGCACAATGTGGTCCGAACAAGCCAAACTGACCGCCAGCGATGCGGGTGCATACGACCGCTTTGGCTACGCCGTAGCCCTCGACGGCGATACTGCTCTCGTAGGCGCCCACCAGGACAACGATGATGGTGCCGATAGTGGGTCGGCATACGTCTTCGTGCGGAGTGGCAGCACATGGAGCCAACAAGCAAAATTGACGGCCAGTGATGCCGCTGCGAGTGATTTTTTTGGTCATGCGGTCACGCTTGTTGGAGATACAGCACTCATTGGTGCCTATCGTGCCGAGAGCGGTGGTACAGACCGTGGCGCGGCTTACGTTTTCACACGCAATGGCACAACGTGGAGCGAGCAAGCCAAACTCCTTCCCGCAACCGCCGCTGATGACGATCAGTTTGGCGCAGCCGTCGCGTTCGATGGCACCACTGCCCTCATCGGTGGCAACCATCCCAATGGGATCGGCAAGGTCGCTCTCTTCACAACCGATGGTTCGACATGGAATGAAAACACGCTTCTCACCCAGAACGACGGCGCTTCCAACGACCAATTTGGGTATGCTCTCGCCTTGGATGGTGAAACGGCCCTGATTGGTGCTTACTGGCACGATGCCATCGCCAACAACAGCGGCGCTGCCTACATTTTCGGTACCACCAGCAGTTTCGTCACATATCTGCCCATCATCGTGCGATAAAGCCATCTGCACCCCCCCAGCAGGTCGAAGCCGCTTTGCTTCGACCTGCTTGCGTTTCCCCGCGACTGTTGTAGCATCTGGGGCATCATCCCGCGAGACAAAACGCCCATGACTGTGCGCATCCGTGACATTGGCGAATTCAACGTAATCGAACGCATTACCCGCATCGTCGGTGTCCCCACCACCGACGACGTTCTCGTTGGCATTGGCGACGACACTGCCGTCCTTCGGTGGGATGCCGAGACCTGCTTGCTGGTCACCATCGATGCCCAGGTCGAAGCGACCCACTTCCGGCGCCATTTTCTTTCCCCCGAAGCCCTGGGGCATCGTGCGCTGGCGGTCAACCTCAGCGACATCGCCGCCATGGGTGGCACACCATGGCTGGCTCTCGTTTCGCTGATAGCCCCTCCCGATACCCCGGTAGCGTTCGTCGAAGCCCTGTATCAAGGCATGCATGCCCTGGCAACATCCGCAAACGTTGCCATTGTCGGCGGCAATATGAGCAAAGGTGATCACCTCATCGTGGATATCGCCGTGTTGGGGCGTGTTGCCCGCCAGCACCTGTTGTTACGCCGTGGCGCACGTCCCGGTGACGCTGTGCTCGTCACTGGGACGCTCGGCGATGCCGCCGGCGGCTTGCGTCTTCTCCTCGATCCAACATTGCCGCTTGATGAAGAAGACCGCGAGGTGCTGTTACGTCGCTTTCGCACCCCGACACCCCGCCTTGCCGAGGCTGTCCACATTGCCACCAGCGGTCTGGCAACCGCCATGCTCGACATCAGCGATGGCCTGAGCAGCGACATCGGCCACATCTGCGATGCCTCGCACGTTGGTGTGGTCATCGAAGCCGAGCGCATGCCCACTTCACCCGCTCTGCGCCATCTCGCCACACAAATCGGCGTTCCCGCGTGGACATTGGCACTACGCGGCGGAGAAGACTACGAACTCTGTTTTACCGTGCCAGCAGCACATGCCGAAGACCTGGCCGCCGCCATCCAAAGCGCCACAGGAACGACGATTTCGATCATAGGACGCGTTCTCCCCCCCGAAGAGGGACGCACCCTCATTCGCCCCGACGGGCAACGGATTCCCCTTGCCGCAGAAGGCTGGCGTCATTTCTGAACGCTTTTTTCATTCCCTGATCTACACAACCCTCCATAGCACTTTCCGCCTACACGCTTTCTTTCAGCAACCTGGCCTTTTAGCCAGTTCATTTCACGAGAAAATACAAAAAAACGCCTGAAAAACAGTCCCAAATTTGAGGTCTTTGTGCTATGAAAGTCGGTCGGGTCTGCCGATGAAACCGTACGGTACATCTGATATGGTATGGGCATCCTTTTGCACAACACACATGAGAGTAAAGGAGCCCATTTATGAAACGCACAGCATTTTTGAGTCTCTTATTGCTTGCATTTTTCTTGCTCATTGGCACGACGGCGTATGCATCAACCATTACCTTGAAAGAATACGACGTCCACCTGGTGGAATTCATCCCGAATGGCTCCCAGGGTACCTGGGTGTACGCCATCACACGCCCGAAGCCTCCCTCGGATAATGTAGAAGCCGTCGAAAAGAAAGAAATCAGCCATTGGGTGCTGGAATATTGTTCCGCCGCATATCGTCTCGTTTCGCCACAAGATGGCGCTGTCATCACCACACCCACAACGTACATGATCGGCAATGACGACCAGTGCGACGGTTCGCCCTTTGTATGTCGCCCGCGAGACTATACCGTGACAGAAGGGTACGATGGGTCAACAGGGGCAATCGGCATCAAGTGGGACGTTTTACAACGTGGCCCAAGCACCGGCCAAACGCATCTCTTCATCTTCACACTGGAACGCACCGATGGTGGCGTCGCCCAAAATGGCACCGCCTCGGCGCTCATCAAAGCCGGCCGAACATTCGAACGTGGTCCCATCGATGGGCCAGTCGCACCAGACAATGCGTCGTGCAATCCCACAGCCGTCCAGCTGGAAACCTTTGGGGGCACGAACGTGCAGGCAGCCTCTTACGCGCCCACCAACCGCTCGACATTCATTGCGCTCGCGCTTTTGCTGGTCAGTGGGGCTTTGCTCGCCTACCGACGCCAGCATACCGCTTGAATGTGTCCCCAAAAAAGCCTCGCTTCAGTACATCGAAGCGAGGCTTTTTTTGTGGGAAGCAGCCCGAACAGACTCAATCGCGCATGCATTGCCGCAATGCACTGTACGCCGGGCGAGGTGATCGGTCCGGGTTGAGTAGGGCGTACCAGCGCATCTGTTCCCCTGCCGGATACCACGGCACAACACTGAAATCGAGGTTGAACACAAAAGCCGCTTCGACCCAAGGCCATTCGCGGTCGATAAACGCCACGGCATCACACCAGTAGCGCGCCTGCACATCACGCGGCACCACGCTATGCTCGTGTTCGCCCAAATTCCACGCTGGTGCATCCAACACCCACCCCATCTCCGTCAACCACATGGGGGTCTCCGCATCGCCAGCCGCTTCCATGAGAGCGCGCTGTTCTTCTGTACGACGCATGCCCAGGCCAGCATCCGGGGGAGTATCCGGCGGGCGGCCAAAGCCATAGGGGTGCGTACTCAACCGGTCGAAAGTACCACGCGCACCTGCTGCATACCACGCCCGTAGAAAATCGAGGTCGCCCATCGCTGCCGCACTCCCGTCGCCACTCACCGCAACGGCACCCGCCACCAACAACGACTCGCTTCGCGCCAGTGCCAAGCCAGCCTGTGCCTGGCGTACCATCTCGGCATACCGTGACGGTTCAGGCCACTGATTGCCCCACTCGAAAGCCAGGTTGGGCTCGTTCCAGATTTCGTATGCCGGGACGCGCGTGCCGTAGCGCGTCGCCAATGTGGTCATGAAACCGGCCATGTGCGCCATCTCCACAGGCGGCGTGTTCGGGGGTGTCTCCGGTGGCCGTGCCCAAGGTGGTGCATTGTGTACCCGCAACAACAGGCGCAACCCGGCACGTTCAGCCGCTTCAACCGTATTCTCGACATCTTGCCAGAAAAAAGTTCCCTGTTCTGGCTCGATACGATTCCAATCGGCAAATCCTTTCACCCATGTGAAGCCCAAATCGTGCAGCAGGTAGGCGTTGCTCAAATCGGCAACATTTGCCCCCCACGCAACGCGACGGGTCGGCGGTGGGAGCGACAGCATCTCCTTCTCCGTGGGAATGTCCCCACGCCCAGGCAATGCCACCGGCGTATCGTCCCACGCCCACGAAGTGGTCAACCGTTGCGGGACTCCCCCTTCGCGCGGGAGAAGATAGACATCGTGGCTTTCGCCATTCCACATGGTGAACAAAATGGCACGGCCATCGGGCGTCCAGCTGAGAGAGCCCAACCAGTTGGACGAAGTCCAAAGGCGTTGTGGCGTTCCCCCCTCAGGCGGAAGAATCGCGAGCGAAAATGTGGGCGCATCTCGCCAAACGACAGCCGCAATCAGGCCATCGGGCGCCACCGCCGGATGCGAGGCTTTGAACGGCCACTGCGTGAGCGGTTCCAGCGCACCCGTCTCCACATTCAGGCGATAGAGCTCTTCCAGGCCATCATGCCCCAGCCCTGCAAACACGAGCGTCCCGTCAGGTGCCCACGCCGGATACCGATGCCGCCACAACGGGCTCTCCGCCGTCAAACGCTGTGGGCGGCATGTCCCCTCCAGGCAAGCCGGCACATCAAGCAGATAGAGGTCTTGTCCCCCGTCACGCTCGGACACAAAGGCCACCCAACGGCCATCAGGCGACCAGGCCGGCCAGTAGTCGTCGGCAGGGTGCGTGGTCAGGCGCCTGATGACCATTCCATCGCGCGTCGCCAGTACCAGGTCACCGTTTTCAGCGGTATAGTCGGTAAACACGAATCGGCGACCATCAGGGCTAGGTGTTGGATCCCATACCCCCGCCCTTCTGGTCAAAACAGGACGCGGTTCCCCACCAGCCATATCGAGGGTATACACACCACCAGCCCCCCCACGGTCGGATGAAAACAGCAACGTAAAAGGCGCTGGTGGTGCAGGTGTTGGCGTCGAGGTTGGTGTGGCATGTGCATTGGTTGGCGTGAGAGGTACCGTTTCACCAGTGCAAGCGACACCACTCCACACGAGGAGAAACAACAGACACATTATTCGGCGCATGAACACACTTCCGTTTTTTATTTTTTATGACGAATGTCATACTGTATTGATGACAAACCTTCTTGCCAAAATGAGTGCCTCTTTTTAGACTGTGCTCTTGTGCCAATTCTCACAATCTTTGCCACAGTGCAAAAGATTGCTGGCCCGTGCACGCAGCAACAACCCAACAATCACACACAGGAGGGAAATCGTATGCGTTTTCGCCATCTACTGACGTTTGCCGCACTTGTCGTCCTCATGCTGGCATTGGCTGCCTGCGGTGGTGGCAACAACAGTTCGACAGGGAACCAGTCCACCACGCAGGAAACGACATCACAAGAAAGCGCGCCGCAAAACGCAAGCAGCGGCACCACCAAAGGCGATCCCGCCAAAGGCGAACAGTTGTATGCCCAATCGTGCGCCGCCTGCCACGGCCCCGATGCCCGCGGCATTCAAGGGTTGGGCAAAAACCTGCGATCAAGCGAATTCGTGAAGGGGTTGAGCGACGACGAACTGGTTGAATTCATCAAGAAGGGGCGCGATACCAGTGATCCCGCCAACACCACGGGCGTCGCCATGCCCCCAAAAGGTGGCAATCCCTCACTCACCGACCAAGACTTGTACGACATCGTCGCCTACATTCGCTCGATCGAAGAATGATCCTTTCCTCATCGACGTTGGGCTGGCAGGCCAATCAAGGCCTGCCAGTTTTGTTTTGATTTTCAACACATGCTCCGCATAATTGAAAACATGCCTACAAAGCGCGGATGAAAGGAGCACATCCTATGCGTATCCTCATCACCGGCGGCACAGGGTTGATCGGCCGTGCACTAGCGGCCGACCTGGCACGCGATGGACACGAGGCCATCGTTCTTTCGCGTACACCAGAACGCTATGCTGGGCAGCTGCCGCCAGGCGTGCGTGCCGAACGGTGGGACGGACGCACTGCTGACGGCTGGGGCGATCTTGCCGACGGCGCTGACGCCATCGTCAACCTGGCGGGCGAGAACATTGCCAGCGGCCGCTGGACGGCCGAGCGCAAACGCCGTATTCGTGAAAGCCGCCTGCATGCCGGGCAAGCCGTTGTACAGGCCGTCGAAGCCGCCACAGCCAAACCGCGTGTGGTCGTGCAAGCATCTGCTGTGGGCTACTATGGCCCCTGTGGCGATGAAATTATCACCGAAGACCACCCGCCTGGCAACGACTTTCTTGCCGACGTATGCGTAGCCTGGGAAGCCTCGACGGCTGCTGTCGAAGCCCACGGTCTCCGCCGTCCTATCATTCGCACGGGCGTTGTCCTCAGCCGCGAGGGGGGAGCACTTCCGCGCATGTTGCCCCCTTTCAAACTCGGGCTAGGGGGGCCTCTTGGAAGTGGGCGCCAGTGGTTCCCGTGGATTCACATTCGTGATGAAGTGCGTGCCATTCGCTTTTTGATAGAGCACCCCGAAGCACATGGCCCCTACAACCTGAGCGCCCCCACCCCCGTCATCGATGCCGAATTCACCAAAGCCTTGGGGCGCGTGCTCAACCGTCCGGCGCTCATACCAGTGCCCGCCCTTGTGCTGAAACTTCTCTTTGGTGAAATGGCCACCGTGTTGCTCGACGGGCAACGCGCCATACCTCATCGCCTGCAAGAAGCCGGTTTCACCTTCACATTCGAACAGGTCGAACACGCCCTGCGCGACCTTCTTTCGGGGCGAGGTGATGCATGACACATCATCAGCCCCCATATGGCACTCGAACCTTGGTGGCAACTCGCCCATCTCGACCCAAACGCCTCCGAAGGCCACAAAGTGACGTACACTGAACGCCAGATCGCCGCCGTGGAGCGATACCTGCCAGAACTACGCGACGCGGTTGACATCTGCCTACCGTGCAACATGGATCGATCGAAAGAGAAGGAAAACACCATGTCCGTCCAAAGTGGACACCTTTTGCTCTTCGGGTCTGGCGAAATCGCGCCAAGCAGTCGTCCCATCTGGGCGGCACTTTTCACACGCCTGGGGCGGCCTGCACGTGTGGTCATTCTCGAAACGCCGGCTGGGTTTGAGCCCAACAGCCATCACGTCGCCAGGCGCGTCGCCGACTACTTGCAACGCCGCCTGAGCACCCACATTGCCGACATTCAGATTGTGCCCGCCCGCCAGCGAGAAGGCAGATGGAGCACCAATACCCCCGACTACGCCCAACCCATTGCCAATGCCGACCTCATCTACGCAGGTGCTGGCAGCCCCACCTACGCTGTCCGCCATTTGGCCGGGTCGCTCGTGTGGGAAACCGTGCTGGCAGCACACACACGCGGTGCAGCGCTGGTGGCTGCCAGTGCCGCCGCGATTGCCTTGGGAACGTTGGCGCTCCCTGTGTACGAAATCTTCAAAGCTGGGCATCCGCTTCACTGGGAAATGGGGCTCGACCTGTTCGCCCTCTACGGTCGGCGAACCGTTGTCATTCCCCACTGGAACAACCGTGAAGGGGGCAACACGCTCGACACAAGCCGCTGCTTCATGGGGCGTGCACGGTTCGAGCGCTTGCAACGCATGCTACCGCCGAACGTCTCCCTTCTGGGGCTGGACGAACACACCGCCCTCCTGCTCACCCCCAACGACGAACAGGCGCATGTGTTGGGCAAAGGAATGGCCATATTGGCCGAAGCGAAGGCAACAACCTACTTGCCATCTGGCTCGCAGGTTGCCTGGCACCGCTTGGGCTGGCATCGCCCCACCACACAACTTCCCTGGCCCACAGGTGTTCTCCCCACAGGGGCACAGCCAAAACCAACGACACCCCCCGCGGAGGTGCTGGCGCTGGTGGAACAACGCCAGGTTGCCCGTGCGCGCAAACAGTGGCATGAAGCCGACCGCCTGCGCGACGAAATCACCGCTCGCGGCTGGCGCGTGCTCGATACGCCCGATGGCCCCCACCTCGAACCCCTTCCCTGAAACATGATGCAATGCTCGGCGTATATTGCTTCTGCGTCCCACTCCATGCTTTCAAATCTGTGCGCTTCACAGTACAATCAACGAACCAAAATGGGTTTCCGAAGGTGATCATATGTCAAACTCGAATCTCAGCCTCGACAAGCGTAGATGGTTGCTCTTCCTCATCCTATTGTTGTTCGGCATTGCACTGACTACCTCGCCAGCCCTGGCACAAAGCAAAAGCGTCGTCTGGGAGCGGTTCGACGTCGATATCGAGGTGTTGCCATCAGGTGATTTCATCGTTACCGAAACCAACGTGGTCGAGTTTCGTGGCGGCACCTTCACCTACGGCTACCGTGAGATTCCCATGGACCGCGTCGTTGGCATTACCGACGTTGCCGTCAGCGTCGATGGCACCCCGCTAGGGGAACCGCGCGTAGATGCATACGCCACGAAGTCGGATATCTTTTACATCGAATACCAGTTTTATGAACCATTGAGTGGGCGGCATGTCATCGTCTTGCGCTACCGTGTCATGGGCGGCTTGCGCTATTACGAAGAAGGCGACCAGCTCTGGTGGAAGGCCGTCTACCCCGATCGGAGCGCCCCCATGCGCACCAGCCGCATTACCGTGCGCCTGCCCGAAGGGGCAACGCCTGGCCCCATTGCGAGCTACGGGCATCCTGCCACGTATACCGTGACGGGCAATACCGTCATTTTCGAGGCCTACGACATCCCCCCTGATAAAGAAGTCGAAGTGCGCGTGCAATTTCCACACGGCATTGTGGCTGGCGAAGCAGCCGACTGGCAGAAACGCGAAGACCGCTGGATGGCAATCAGCCCTCCGATCAATGTCGGAGCGGGGGCATTGGCGCTGCTCCTGCTTGCTCTGGGCATGGTTTTCCCCTTGTACCAATGGTACACCCGAGGCCGCGACCCCCAGGTTGAACCCTTTGCCGAGTACATCACCGAGCCCCCCGACGATTTGCCACCAGGGGTGGTTGGAACGCTGCTGGATGAAAAGGCGGACATTCGGGACGTGTTGGCGACAATTTTCGATCTGGCACGGCGCGGCATTATTGCAATCGAGGAAGAGCGCACATCGCAATGGGGGGGCTTGCGCACGTCCACCGAAGTGCGTTTCCATTTCATGGATGGGTCCAAGCCCATGCGTCCATTCGAGCAACGACTTGTTCACAAGCTTTTCAAAAGGAGCACCGTTCGCAGTCTTTCTGCGTTGCGCAACACGTTCTATAAAGACCTCCCTGACATCTACAAAGCACTGTACGAAGAGGTCGTACAAGAGGGGTTTTTCCCCACATCGCCAGAAGCGACGCGCCGCAAATACGTCTCTTGTTCAATTGTGGGAGGCGCTCTCGGCGGTGCTCTGACCCTTCTTGCAGCAATCTTCATCAACACCACCCTGGCATCCAATCGCCTGCCAGCCCTCTATTGTATTCCAGCAGCCATTTTCTTTGCCATGGTCTTTGGCTTTGTCAGCGGCTACAATCTCCCTCGCAAAACACGGAAGGGCGCAGAAACCGCTGCCCGCTGGTTGGCATTCAAGCGTTATCTCAACAACCTCAAATCCTTCGACGACATACCCAACATCGCTGAAAAGTGGGAAACATTTTTACCCTACGCCATTGCCTTTGGCATCGAGAAACGCTTTCTCAAAGCCTTGGAAAAGATCGACGCACCGGCGCCCGACTGGTGGATGGATGACCGTTCGGGGTACTCGAAGCGCCATACCCGTTCATCTTACTCGCCAACAAGCCGAAGTTCCCTTTCGTCGGCCAAAGGTGGAGGATTACAACGTGCAAGCAATTCCCTGAGTGGGGGCCTGCAATCACTGAGCAACTCTATCGCCTCGGTCATCCAATCGAGTGCCAATGCCATGACCTCGCAACCGAGCAGCAGTGGAAGCGGCGGCTTCTCGGGCGGTGGC